>JBAXLC010000031.1:0-8535 GCA_037135015.1 bacterium
CGCGCGTGATCTTCCACTCAATGTCGAGCCCCTCGTCGCCAATGGCCTTCGCCGCCTTCGAATACTTCTCCCACATGGCGCGGTCGCGCAGGCGCGAAGCGTCCGAGGTGTCATCAAGGGCGCCGTCGTTGACCTCGATGCCGAGGAAGGTCCCCCAGATTGGAGAGTGCGAGAGCATCTCCTTCCAGAGGTCGTCGGCTAGGGTCTTGACCGCCTGGTCGTTCGCTGAGAGTGGCTTCGACACGATTGGACTCCTCCCGGACGGACCGGAACTCTGGCTCACTCGGTCGGTGAGCGTGGCGCTCAGGATAGGGTGTCTGGCGGCTCCACGGGGGCGCTGTCGCCCGCTCCCCAGCCGAGCGAGGTGAGGTCCAGCTGTGCGGCGTGTCGCTGCGGCGGCTCGGCCCCGAGATGCCCCTCAAGGTCGGCGAGGCGTGGTGCCTCGAGGCGCGCCAGGGCGGCCACGCGATCGGCGGCGAGGAGGTGCCAGTTCCCCGCCTCCCAGGCGGCGGCGAGACGCTCATCGCCCGCTAAGCGGAGCTGCAGGAGCGGCACCAGTGCTGGCGCCAGCACAAGGAGGCGAACCACCTCGCGGTCACTAGCGATCTGCGCATGGCGCCCTAAGAGCAGCTCGCCAATTGGGAGTGGGCCGGTGACCACTTCGCAGAGCAGGATGACTCGTCCGCGGCGATAGAGCACCGCATCCACTGCGTCAAAAGCGTCGCGGTCGGAGCGCGTTCGTAGCGGTGGCGATGAGTCGATCGGATCAACGGTGGTGCGCGCGCCGAGCGTCCGCTCGCCGACCGTCTGCGCAGCGATACCTGGAGCAACCGCAGCGTAGAGGCCCATCCGGGGGCCGAGCTCCAACAGTCCAGCAACAGCGGCGAAACGTTCGCTCGCTAGATCGGCCCGTGATGCGCGTGCTGTTCGAGCGCCATCAACCACGCTCGTATACGCATCCAGCATCGCACTGCGCAGCTCTGGACTTATGCCAACAGGATCCGCATCGAGTGCCACAAGGGCCTCATCAACGCCGTCGCCTGCGCTGAGTGCGTCAACCAGTGCGAAAGCGGCAGTATCGGCGCGATCAGCGGCTGGGGTTGCCAGGCGCTCACGCTCCGCCCGCCCTTCCACAAAGATGCATCCGTCAGCCACGGCGATCAGTTGATCAAATGATCCGGCGGGACGGAGTTTCGCATGCAGATCGACAACACCGCGCAGCTCTTCGGTAAACGCTGCTGCATCGAGCAGCTCACCTGCTGCATGTGCTGCACCGGCACGCGCTGCTGCGTACGGGGGAAGGATCTGCCGCGGCGTAACGGGCTCACCATGCGCGACCACCAGGTCACTGATGAGTGCAATCTGACTACGGGGCTGCAGCTTCTGCAGCGCTGGATCGCTCAACCGCGCCGTCACGGTGAGCCCAGGGCTTCGGTCGTCGTCAAGACGACGGGTGACGCTGCCTGCACCTCCCGCAAGGCTGATCGCCGTCAAGACACCGGCCAGCTGCTCAGGGTGATCATCAAGATCAATGACCAAGAGCGGGTCATGGCGCATCAGCGGATTCATCGCAACCAGGAGTCGCGCCAGTGCAGCTGCGATCGTTGCTGCATCGTTTGATTGCAGCGCAATGAGCAGTGGGTCGGGCTCACTCTGCTCGCCAGCCCAACGCGCGGCAATCGCACGGTCGCTGAGTTCGTCGGCGCTACCGCCGACGGTGACGCGCAGAAGCGCGACGCGAATTGCAGGAGTGCGCGTGACAAGTGTCGCTAGTGTCGTGCGCGCGGCAACCCCGCCACGCAGCACGATCGTGCCGCCCCCCGGATAGGTGAGCGCAGAGAGATCAGTACTCATGGTGAGCTGCGATGGGACGGATTGAGCGGTCAGGTAGATGCGGCGGCGGGCATCAATGGCGTCGAGGAGTGCCTGCCATGGGGCGATCTCCCACCAGGCCCGCCCGGCACGCAGTGGCCGAGCCATCGCCACCGCCGCCTCGGTCAAGGTCAGGCGCAGCGCCCCCAGCATCACGGCGCTCTCGCTCGAGGCGTCTATGGCGCTGCTCAGCGCATCAAGGGAGCGCAGTTGACGGGTGCTCCAGCGTGCCGCAGCGCCGTCAACGGCGCCAGCGAAGCGACCGTCAACCCGAGTGCGAACCCCAGGCTCTAAAGGGCTGGCGGCGGCAATCTCGCTGGGGAGCATGGTCGCAGCGTCACCACCACGTCGCCCAAGGGCGCGGCAGGCGGCGCAGGTAGCGCGACGCGCAGTGGGCTGTGCGCGCTCTCGATCGGCGTCTAGTGCATCCTCCCAGCGCCAGGCGGCAACACGTACGGCCTGCCCGCAGGCAGCACAACTGCTCTGCCATCCAGCGTCGAGCGCCTCCGATGCCGACGCGAGAAGTTCAGACGCTGCGGCCTCGTAGGCGCGCACCGTTGGTGGGCGCAGCTCTGCTGAAATCATCCATTCGTCTACAGCATCGCGCGCATGCAAGAGGCTGCGGAACTCACGTCGTACGCCGGCCAGCGCAACGGCACTGCTACGCGCGGTGAGATCAACGGCCAGTTGGTCGTGTGCGGATGCGACGGGGGCTGTTGCGGACGGCGCGAGTGCGACGGTGAGTCGGGCGGCGCTGCGATCCACGTGAACGCCCTCCGCCTATCTGCGACTAGTCGTCGTTGTTGCCAGCCTCTTCGCTCTCAGGAAGGAATGCGTCGTCAGAGGTCTTCTCTGGCGGCTCAACGCTCGGTCGCTCAGCGAGCGGCGTCTCCTCTTCGTAGGTGTCCTCATCATCGTCGCCGAAGCCCTCGTCATCGCGGAAGAACGAGCCCTTTGTATACGGTCGCTCGTCGTTGGTGCGCGTGGCCGTCGGGAAGGAGACCTTGCCGACATTGCCAACGCTGACGTGCTCTTCACGAATGATGATGCGGATGTCGCCACCGCTGATCGAGGTGATACCCGATGTGTAGCTGTTGCCATCGCCGATCAGTTTCACGAGTCGCGCAGCGATGCGCGGCTCGACGCGACCAATCTCAACACCGTTCGCCTTGGCGATCAGTCGATTGCCAAGAACGACGAGTTCGACTGAGTCACCAGGATTTACCTGCGCGAGCGTTCCGGCATCGGCAACATTCGTGAGTGCGGCGAACCCGGTGGTGCCAGCCTCTTGGATAAAGATGCCGGCGGGCGTTGTCGCCCCCTCCGTGCTAGCGGTGGTCTTCTTGCCAACC
Source organism: bacterium (assembly GCA_037135015.1). Classification (GTDB taxonomy): domain Bacteria; phylum Chloroflexota; class Limnocylindria; order Limnocylindrales; family Limnocylindraceae; genus Limnocylindrus. The sequence continues at coordinate 3,225 of JBAXLC010000031.1, forward strand.
TGCTTGATCAAGCCCTTCAGGCGCTCAAGGTTGCGCTCGGCAATGCGATTGAGTGGATCGAGGGCGAGGGTTGCCTGGTACTCCTTCTTGGAGCCGGCGAGATCGCCCTGCTCCCAGAGGCACTTGGCGAGACGGTTCTGTGCCTCGACGCGCTCCTCAACCTTGATGGTGTCGCCGAGGGCAAGAATCGCTGTGTTCGCCTCGCTCGCATCCTTCCAGCGTCCTTCAGAGGCGGCCTTCAACGCAATGTCGGCCTGCTCCTTGGCGGTGCGGCTCGGCTTCTGGGTGGTTGGGGTCTCGTTGGCGAGGGTCACGGGCGCCTCCTCAATTCAGTGCATGCGGGCTGATGCCCCCCTCTATGACGTTTGGGAAGGATAGCCGATCGTTAGCGACCGACCCCGATCCAGAGGAGGGCGACCCCGGTGGCGAGCGTGAGCGCGAGGATTTCGCAGATCAGGCGTGGATCGCGGCGCTCCCCTTCAGGGGTCGCCGCCCAGATCTCGCGGGCATAGAAGAGGACGGCCAGACCAGCTGGCCCAGCGAGTCGTGCGACACCGACGGTGGCGAAGAGGATGGATGCGGCGCCGTTCAAGGCCGCAGCGCCGAGGGCATCACGCACGATCGCCGAGGTCCGCTCGCGTCGAAGGCTCGACATTCCTGCGGCAAGGAGGGCGGCCACCGCGGCGCTGCCGATACCAACGGCAAGGATGGCGAGGGGGCCAACGGGATCTGGGCGCGCCGACGGAGTGCTGGGGAGCGTCACGATCCCTGGCACCAGGGCAGAAATGCCGATCGAGGCGGCAAAGAGGACCAGGGTGAAGACGGCCAGGCTGACCACGCGATCGCGGTGGAGCGAGCCGTCGCTGCTGCGGCGCAGGCGCAGCTCCCATTCAATGACGGCGCGCAACATTCCGATCCCTGCGGTAATCGCGATCACGGCGCCGATCCCCGTGGGGACAAGGCGCACCACGCCAGCAATGGCGAGGGCGATCAGACCACCGAGCACTACCTCAGCGCCCATCGGTAGGTCGCGAACCTCAGCTCGACGAACGGCATTCACCCCGACCGCGCCGAGCAGGGCGGCGCCGGCGCCAGCCAACACGGTGCCTGGGCCAGTCGCAAAATGGGCGACACCGGCAGCAACGGCGACGGCAACGATCGTCTCAGCCCATGGGCGCGAGACCTCAACTTCACCGAACTCGGCCGCCGTATCTGTGAGGGCGGCAAGGCGTGCAGTGGCGAGGGAGTGGGTGCGACGGCTAGGCGATGTTGGTCCAGGCATGGGGTCAGGGTAGCGCGAGCGGGGGCTCCCGCGTAGACTCCTCGTGACCGCAGGAGCCGGCGCACAGCATTGGAGGGCAGCATGCTCCACCTCTCACGACTGATCGGACGACCCGTTCGCGACAGCAGCGCCGACGCCATTGGCGTCATCGATGACCTGATCGCCGCCGTGGGCACGAGCCACCCACCAATCACCGGGCTCGTGGTCCGCACCGGGCGCCGCCGCATCTACCTCGGCTGGAGCAGCGTGGAGCGCATGGATGCCGCGGGGGCCACCATCTCGGCGACGCGCGTCAATATCAGCCGCTTCCGACGTCGCGGAGATGAGATCCTCTTAAAGGGCGACCTGCTCGATAAGCAGATCGTTGATATTGACGGCCGCAAAGTGGTGCGCGCTAATGATGTGATCCTTGACTTCGTTGAGGGGGCGATGCGCCTCGTTGCCGTGGATGTTGGTACCGCCGGAATCCTGCGCCGACTCGGACTCCCCGACAGCTGGGTTGACCGACTCTCTGGCGAGGAGTCCCGCGTCGCCTCGTACATTGACTGGGAGGATGTCGATCCGCTCGGCTCCACGATTGCCAGCGTGCGCCTACGCGTGCCGCACGCGGGTCTCTCCGAGTTGCACCCGGCCGACCTCGCGACCATCGTTGACCAGCTAACGCCGCGCGACCGCGCTGACATCTTCAACACCCTCGACGAAGAGGTTGCCGCCGAGGCGCTCGAAGAGTTGGAGCCAGAGACGCGGACCGACCTTCTGGAAGACCTGGAACCAGAGCGCGCCGCAGACCTGTTGGAAGAGATGAGCCCCGACGAGGCTGCCGATGCTGTTGCCGAACTTTCGCCTGTGAGCCGCAAGGAGATCTTGCGCCTGATGACGAAAGAGGAGCGCGACGATGTGCAGGAGCTACTCGCCCACCCAGAGAAGAGCGCCGGTGGTCTGATGACCACCGAACATGTGGCGTTGCGTCCGCAAGCGACTGTCGCGGAGGCACTCGCCGCCATTCGCCGCCACGAGCCCGACGCCGAGGTCGCCTTCGCCGTCTACGTCGTTGATGGTCGTCGCCGCCTGCTCGGCGAGGTAACGCTGCGCGACCTTGTGCTCGCCGCACCGAACACCCCTGTCGGTGATCTGATGGAAGACGAACCAGTCGCTGTTGAACTGCTCGCGCACTCCGATGAGGTTGCAAGGGTGGTGACCCGCTACGGCCTTGTTGCCGTCCCAGTGGTCGACGTGAACCACCGTCTGATGGGAGTGATCACCGTGAGTGACGCACTCTGGGATGTGCTCCCTGAAGAGTGGCGCCGCGAGATGCCGCGCCGCCTGCACGCCGACAGCTTGGCCGCGGCTGGACCACAAGAGATCCCTGCGCGCGCAACAGCAAAGCGCGGCGCGAAGGCGCCCGCGAAGCCGCGCAAGAAGAGTGCGGTCAAGCGTGGCTAACCTGCGACTTCGTGAAATCTTCCGTCGACGTCGTGGCCCCCTCGCCTTCTTGGCCGTTGTTGGACCGGGCCTGATCGCCGGCGTTGCTGGGAACGATGCGGGCGGCATCACCACCTACGCCACCCTCGGCTCACAGACTGGGCTGCGCTTCCTGTGGATCCTTCCGCTGACCGCGCTGCTCCTCGCCCTGGTGCAAGAGTCGGTGGCACGCCTCGGCGTGGTTACCGGGCAGGGGCTCTCAGATCTGATCCGCGAGCGCTTTGGCGTGCGTTGGGCACTCTTCGCCATGGTGGTCTTGCTGCTCGCGAACCTTGCGAACACCGTGGCGAACGTTGCCGGTGCCGCATCGGCGATGGCCATCTTCAACGTACCGATTTTGATCACCGCACCCCTCGCGGCGCTGATCGTCTGGCTGCTCGTGGTCTACGGCACCTATCGCAGCGTCGAGCGCATCTTCTTGGCGCTCACCGCCGTCTTCTTGGCCTACATCGCCGCCGCACTCTTGGCGAATCCAAACTGGGCAACCGTTGCCGCATCGCTCACCACGCCGAACCTTGGTGGCGTCTCGGGGGCAGAGATGCTGCTGCTGGTGGCAGTGGTTGGTACAACGGTGACGCCATACATGCAGTTCTACCTGCAGTCTGCTGTTGCCGAGAAGGGGATCGGCGTTGAGGAGCTTGGCGCTGCTCGCGCCGACGCCATTCTTGGTTCCGTCTGGACGAACTTCATCGCCGCCTGCGTGGTGATTGCGACGGCGGTCGCCCTTGGATCACTCGGCAATCCAATCGCCTCCGCTGCAGAGGCGGCGGTTGCCCTCGAGCCGCTCGCCGGCGAGTTCTCGAAGATCCTGTTTGGTGCCGGCCTCTTTGGGGCGAGCCTCTTGGCGATGGCGATCATGCCACTCACCACGGCCTTCGCCCTCTCAGAGGCGTTCGGTTTTGAGTCGGGTGTCGATAAGCGCCTGCGCGAGGCGCCGATCTTCTACGGCATCTTCACCGCCATCTTGGCGATTGGCGCGATCGTGGTGATGCTCCCTGGGCTGAACCCGATCGGCGCGATCATCAGCAGCCAGTACCTGCAGGGGCTCTTCCTGCCGATTGTGCTCGCCTTCATCGTGAAGCTCTCGAGCAGCAAGTCGCTCCTTGGTGAGCACGCCTCGCCGCGCTGGTTGCGTCTAGTTGGTTGGGGCTCTGTTGCGATCCTCGCCGTCCTTAACGTGGGGATCGTCCTGGTCAACCTTCTCGGCCTCGCCGCCTAATCGAGACGCTCCGCGCTACGGCGCGACGGGTGGGCCCTCATTGAGATGACCTGCGACCGGCCCAAAGTAGGGTGCCAGCCACGATTTCGTGCACGTGATCGTTACAGCAAGTTTGGCCGCTGTTGGTGCGAATCTCATCTTCGCGCCAGCGAGCGCGCACTTCTTCACGCTATCAGTGCCGCCCGTCATCAGGAGTGACTTCCAGCCACCCGCCACATCGGGGCCGAGCACGAGGGCTGGCTGCGCGTACGCGACCACGTTAAAGATTGCCTCAACGTTTGCGGTCGTAATGGTGCCGCGCACAAGTGGTGGCCCCTTCTGATACCAGCGCAGGTCCATCATGGATGCGAGTGTGGCGGCGCGGAATCGGTTCGCTTCAAGCACGCGCAGTGTAATGCCGGCTACGAGGCGCTGATGACGAAGGGATCGCGGCCCAACATCGTCGTATTTTCTTGAGCGACCGAAGCCGGTCCACAAGTTGCTTGGCACACGGAAGGAGCAGCTCTCGCTCGTGGCAGCGCTGAGCGGAATCGTAATGTCGCACGATCCTTCGACGAAATACGGGTTCGTGGTGCGCACGCTCTTCGTCGTGTTTGGCTCCTTACAATTTGCGTAGCTCCACCCAACTACCTTGCTGCTCGGATAGTTGTCAGCGCGACCAGGTCGTAAGAAGAGGAGATCGCCGTACATGGCGTTTGAGGCGAGGTACCGGTCGGTATACCCTGATCCGCTCCCCTTGAACTTGCGCAAGGTGTTAGTGCGGCAGGCGGCAAACCTCGTCTTGTCATTCAATTGCACGATCGTTTCGGCTGGGGCGATGCGATCGAGTAGGGCTCCCATGATGTCCGAGGTGCCGAACGTTGTCAGAGTCCAGTCGTCAATTTCAACACCAAGTCCCCAGGCAATGTTCTCAGCCATCAGATCAGCCGCAACGATGCTGCGCTCCCATGCGAGCTTCTTATCCCACGCGGCACGCTGGCTTGCGGTCATATTGGAGCGGGCACACTGCTGAGCGCGCACGATCATGGCGTTGATCTTGTCGGTGAAGATCTTGGAGCCGGCACGACAGAACGATTTCGCCAGTGATGGCTTTAGTGGGAATCCGTAGAGATCTCGTGGAATGCTATACGCAGCCGTCTGCCCACTGAACGGATCTACCGTGAGGAGCATGATCACATCGGTGCGCTCAGCGCCGAGCTGATCGCGCGGCACTCCCACCGCCTTATCACTCGCTGGCGACCAGGCCCAACCTGCTTTGGTCAGGTCACCTTCGCGACGGCGCCCATCAGCAGAAAACCGTAGAGCAATGCGACGCGCAGCCAGAACAG
>JBAXLC010000032.1:0-8425 GCA_037135015.1 bacterium
GGCCGGTGAGGTCGGCAACGGCGGCATCCAGAAGAGCGGGGATCTGGGCCAGCCGGCTGGCGAGGTCGCTGGCGCGGCGCTCTGCCGTACCGAAGCCACGGGCGATCAGTGGGAAGAGCCCGCCGCCAATCACCGAGACGGTATGTAGAGCGTCCCACGCCTCAGGCTGCACCTCCTGCAGTTCGAACCGGATCGCGCGAATCGTGCCGAGAGCCAGATCGCGATCGCAGAGATCGTCGGGGCTGAGGCTCGCCGCCGGGATGGCGACCAGCCGTCCCTCTTCGCGGTCGCACCAGCCCTGTCGTGCCGCGCGACCGGCGGGGCCATGCTCGCCCCACGATCCGTCGTGGTCGTGGATCCCCATCCCCGTTGCGGCAACGGGGTGCAGCGCCGCGAAGCGGGCGAGGAGGCCAGCGGCGTCGAGGGCATCAATCATCGTCGGCAGGGTACCATCAGCACATGGGTGCACAAGACACAACCGACGCTTTCTTCGAGCTCCTGAACGCGGATGACCGCGCAGGCGCTCTCAAGCTCATGGATGAGCGCGTCGAGATGCGTGTTCACGTCGCCGAGAGTGTCCAGCTACTGAAGGGGCATGAGCGCGTTGGTGGCTGGTTCTTGCGCGCCGACAAGGGGCTGCGCATGATCCCAGGCGAGGCCAAGGATACCGGCCATCAGGTGGAGTGCGACATCTTGGTCGTTCGCCCAGGGTCGAAGAGCAGCAAGATCGACGCAACCTTCAAGGTCGAAGCTGGCAAGATCACCGCGATCAACTTCTCGCCACGCGACCGCTAACGCGTTAGCCCTTATGGGCTCGGTGAGGTCACCACGTCGGGGATCACCTGCGGGATGATCAGCTCTTGACCCACATAGATTGTCAGTGACTTTCGATTAATTGTGGGATTCGCACTGAGGATGACATCGATACTAACTTGGTAGAGTGCAGCGATTTTTCCTAACGTATCCCCCGACTTCACGCGATGAAGCTTCGCCTCTGGTGTCGGCGTTGGCGTTGGCGATGGGCTGACCTCACTGGTCGGTGAGGCGCTCGGCGTTGGTGTGGTGGTCACGCCGGCGATGAAGCCGTTCACCCCTTTCAGAATCGTTGGGAGCGAGAAAAGGATCACCGCGGCGAAAACGAGCAGCGCCGCGGCACCTCGAGTTCCTCCTGGAATCTTCGGGAGTCGCAACACGGCACGTGGTGCCTCGTCATCCATAGAGCGACGCTTGTGCAGCGGCAGAAGGCGGACGCGCTCCTCTTCGGACGGGCTGAGCTCGTAGCGTGGCTCACCCAGCAGCGGTGCAGCCGACCAAATGCTCCCTTCGGGCAGCCCCTCGTAGTCGCCATCGTGTTCATCAGTGCCGAGCGTTGCCGCAGCGAGATCTACCGGGGCGCTTGCGGCAGGGGTACCGAATGGGAGTGGCTGGGGGGCGGGGGCATCGATTGCTTGTGCCGCCTCGCGCGAGGCCCACGCGAGAAAGATTGGGCAGGCGGTAAATGTTGGAGTCAGGCAGGTCTCACTCTGCCGCTGCAGATTGATTGGTTCTGCAGGGCGCGTTGCGAAACAGGAGTGCGCCGCACTCGGCTCTGACGATCGCTTTGAGGAGTCTGCGCCTGTCGCAATAAACGGGCAAACATTGGCGCTCATGACGCCGATCCTACCCCGTCACGCCAAATCCTCTCCATACGATCGGCAAGCGCTTCACTCCACGCGGCAGCAAAGGTCAGCTCCTCTCGGCTCCCAGCCTCTGGGGTCGGGCGATCAGCGCATGGCGAGGTGTCCTCGAGTGCGATGACCTCAACGCTTGGTAGCCCGAAGCGTCGATTGTGGAATCGGAAAATCACCGGGACGACCGGCACGCCCGTGCGCATCGCGATGATCGCGGCGCCTGGGCGAAATTCGGCGAAGCGATCGGCTGGCCCACCGGTGCCGCCCTCGGGCATCACACCGTAGTGGGCGCCCGCGGCGAAGACGGCGCCCGCCGCATTCAGATGCGTCTCAATGCCGCTCGTGCCGCGCCACACCGGAAGGAGGCCACCGAGTCGCCGCAGGAGCGCCGAACGGACGCGTCCTCGACCAACGATGAACGGGCCGAGTCCGAGCCACCAGATCCGCGGCGCTGCGGGGGCGGCGATGCCGAGCGCAAAAGCTTCGTAGTAGCGGCGGTGTGGCGCGCCAACCAAGATTCGGGGTCCGGAGGTGGCGAGGCGGTCAAGCCCAACGGCGCGAACGCGCATCCCACATGCGCCAAGCACCACGCGCAGGGTGAATCGCAGGGCGCGGTAGGCGAAGCTTGCATGCGCCCAGGGCTGACGCCCAAGCCACGCGACCCCCTCGCCCGCTGCAGGCGGGATCAAGGCATCTCGGCTGTACGAGCTGTACGCTCGGACCTTTCGTTCACTCATATCGTGAAACCCTACACGCTCCCACCCCCTCCGACGCAGGGCTGCCGCACGCCACAGGGTCGGCTACCGTAGGGAGAGGCGGCCACCATGGCCGCGCAGCAGAGAGGGGCACCTATGGAGTCCGCAACGCTCGTACTCGTCTTCATCCACCTGCTCGGGATGGCCGCCATCGTCGGTGGCTACTTCGCCGGCCTGACGGCCTCACCGAAGCGCCTTTCGGCAGGAATTACCCATGGCACACTGCTCCAGTTCGTCACTGGCGTACTGCTCATTGGCATCGCCGAGATGGGTACCGATCCAGTGAATCACACGAAGTTCGGCATTAAGATTGCCGTGGCAGCGGTGATCTTGCTGCTGGCGTGGCCGCGTCGTAAGGACGTCTCCATCGCAGCGAACACGTATCACGCAATTGGCGTGCTGGCGCTACTCAATGTGGCCGTTGCCGTATTTGTGAAGTAGAGAGGAGAGCAACATGCGTACCCTATTCGCAGAGTTCACACCAGTCACCGTTCATGCGCACTGCGATGTGCCATGCGGAATCTACGATCCATCAGGGGCGGTCATTGCCGCCAAGACGGTCGCTCGCATGGTCGAACTGATCGGCCAGATTGAGGTGACCGACAGCGCCACGCGCAATAAGCTCGTGCGCTGCATCACCGCTAAAGAGGAGCATGCCGAGAAGGTGAAGCACGAGGTCCAGATCATCTGGTCCGACTACTTCAAGCCTGAGCACTTGGCGAAGTTCCCCGACCTGCACGACCAGGTCTGGAAGCTGCTGAAGCTGGCATCCAAGAACAAGCAGAACGTTGATGCGGCTGCGGCGGCAGAGCTTGTCGCTGCAACCGAGGCGTTCGCCGCTACGTTCGTCGCGTCGAAGGCGTAACGCGCCACTGTGATTGACCGACCCGGACGGATCTGGGTCGCCGATGTTGCTGAACGCTCAATGGAGCCGGCCCTCCGTCCGGGGGACCGGCTCCTTGTGCTTCCAGCGGGGCCTAAGGGCCTCCCTGGCCTCCGCGGTGCACCGCCGATCGGCAGCGTCGTCATCGTTGCACGCGTGGGTCGTTTCGAGGTGAAGCGTGTCGCCCAACCGCCCCCTGGCGTCTCCGGGCTCTGGCTCCTTGGAGACAACGCCGCGCTCTCGCGCGATTCTCGTCACGACGGCGCTCAGCCGCTCAGCGCGCTCCGCGGCAGAGTCGTCTATCGAATTGGCCCGCGCGGCCGCAGGGGGCAAATCCCCGCTGCGCGCTAAGGGAGCGCGCTAAGCGAGCGCGCTAGAGCTGCGCGTGCAGCTCGGCGAGTAGATCGAGTGAAGCCGTTTCGGTGGGATCCATGTGCTGCACCATCAACCGACTCGCCCCAGCGTCGCGAAATGCGCGCATCTGCGACAGCGCCTGATCAGGTGTTCCAACAAGCCAACGCGCACGACGTGGTGCGAGGTAGTCCTCAGGATCACCAGCTGCGCCAATGCGCGACATAAAGCTGCTGATCTTCTCGAGATATTCTGCCTCTGTTCGGCCGATCATCATCCCAGTCATCGCCGATCGCGCAAGGCTCTCTGACGCTCGGCCCGCTGCAGCACAGGTCGCATCGAGTTGTGCGAACTTTTCGCGAGCAGTCGCAGGGGTAGACGAGGTGAGGTTGAACTCGTCGGAGAACTTCGCGGCGATGCGCATCCCACGCGGTGAACCTTCGCCGCCCGTGATGATCCATGGCACAGGAGTCGGCTTCGAGCGGAAGAGGGCGTCGCTCACGCTGTAGTGCTTGCCGCTGAACGACCAGCCATCGGGTCCAGCCCAGAGGCCGCGCACGATCTCGAGCTGCTCTTCGAGCATCTCGGCACGTGTGGTCATCTCAGGGAACGGGAAGCCGTAGCGGCGATGCTCTGACTCATGCCAACCGGTGCCGAGGCCAGCATGGAGCTGTCGCCCCGCCATCTCTTGCACGGTCGCAACCACCTTGGCGAACTCGCCTGGCGCTCGGAAGGTGACGGGGCTCACCAGCGTGCCGAGGGTGATCGTTTTGGTTTCGCGTGCGATTCCGGCCAGCACGCTCCACGCGTCGGTGGTCGCCTGGTCGTTCGCACCTGGGAACGATTCGTAGTGGTCGGTACGGAAGAAGCCGCTGATGCCTACCGCCTCGGCGCGGCGAGCGGCGGCGAGCTGCTGCTCGTACGACAGGTTCATCTGCCCCTCAATGACCACGGCAATGTGCATAGGGGAACCCTAGCGCTCAGCAGGCATCTGCGGTGCGGGGTAGGATAGTTGCGACGCGAAATATCGTCGGAGACCCGACGACGCGATATGGAGGTTCACCGAATGCCCACAGTCAAGTCTCGCCGCCCTGTTGCGGCGAAGAAGCGTACGGTCGCGAAGGCGGCACCTGCACCTGCAGGGGCAGACCTTTCGAAGCGCGCCAAGCAAGGGATCATCGTCGCGATCATGCTCGCCCTCTTCTTGGGTGCTCTCGACCAGACGATCGTCGGCACCGCCCTGCCAAAGATCATCACCGATCTGAGCGGCGCGAACCTCTACACCTGGGTGGTCACGATCTACCTTCTGGCTAGCACCGTCACGGTGCCGATCTACGGCAAGCTCTCCGACATGTACGGCCGCAAGCCGCTCCTCCTTACGGGCGTCGGCCTCTTCCTCCTTGGATCTGCGCTCGCTGGCCTCTCACAGAACATTGAGCAGCTGATCATCTTCCGCGGTATCCAGGGACTTGGCGCCGGTGCGCTCTTCCCGATCGCCTTGGCCACGATTGGTGACCTCTACTCGCCGAAGGAGCGTGGTCGCTACCAGGGGCTTTTCGGCGCCGTCTTCGGCCTCTCAAGCCTCATTGGGCCAGCGCTTGGCGGTTGGCTCACCGACACGTTTAGCTGGCACCTGATCTTCTACGTCAACCTGCCGATCGGCCTGATCAGCATTGCAATCATTTTGCTTGAGCTGCCAACGATCAAGGGCCGAGCAAACCAGAAGATTGACTTCCTGGGCGCACTCGTCTTTGCCGCCGGCATCATTCCGGTGTTGATCGGCCTCACGAATGTGCAGACGAACGCATTTGCAACGCCAGAGGTTGCTGGTTTGATCTCGCTCGGACTCGCACTCCTTGGCCTCTTCCTCTTCATTGAGGCAAAGGTCGAAGAGCCGATCATTCCGCTCGAGCTCTTCCGTAACCGCACGTTTGCGGCCGCCGCTGCGGCCTCGTTCTTCGCCTCGTTCGGATTCTTCGCCTCGATCATCTTCTTGCCGCGCTACTTCCAGACAGTGCTCGGCGAGACAGCGACAAACTCGGGCTATGCAACACTTCCGCTTCTGCTGGGCGTGATCATCAGCTCGGTCGCTGCCGGACAGATGGTCGCGCGACGCGGTCGCTACAAGACGCTGATCCTTGGAGCTATCTTGCTCGTTGCCGCAGCGTCTGTGCTACTGACGAATATCACCAAGGATACTGATCCATGGGTCCTGCGCTTCTGGATGTTCCTCGCCGGTCTCGGCGTTGGACCAACCCTGTCGGTCTTCACGATCGTGGTGCAGAACGCCGTACCGTTCAAGTTCCTTGGCGCAGCAACGTCAAACCTCACCTTCTTCCGCCAGGTCGGCGGGTCGGTGGGCTTGGCGCTTGTCGGCTCCTACTTCGGTGGGCAGCTCGCGACCACGATTCCAGCGGAGTTGGCGAAGGCGGCCCCTGCGGGCACCTTCACTCCATTCTTCACTGCCATTGGTGGCAATCTTTCGCAGCTCACCAATGTTGGTGGGAAGTTTGACCCGGCCCTGATCGGCCTGATCCCTGTGCAGTACCTAGACGCCTTCTTCAACGCGATCAAGGCGGGAATTGCCGATGCGATCGGCTCGATCTTCTGGCTCTCCGTGGTGGCCAGCCTCGTGGCGTTCGTCGCCGCGACGCTGATCGAGGAGATCCCGCTCCGTGGCGGAGCAAAGGGCGCACCAGCCGAAATGTAAGTGGCTCCGGGCGTGCCCCTCTGGGGGTGCGCCCGGATCGCACCCGTCGGCGCAGCTCCACCCCTATGATTGGCGCATGAGCGCCTGGTTTACCGTTGCGGTCTCCCCGAAGGTCGGCAGCCTTGCCGCCGTTACCGCCGCGCTCGCTTCGGCCGGTATCCCCGTCGACGGGATCATGGGAGCACCAGAGTCAGACGGCTCGCTCCACCTCGGCGTCCCTGACGCGCAGTTGCAGGCGGCCATTGCTGCACTCACCGCACTCGGACTCCACCCCGTCACCGAAGAGTCAGACCCCACCGGTGAGGCGGGTGCACCACTCGACGCGGGAATCATCGGCGCAATCTTGCGCGGGCCTCGCTCCTAACACCTAGGGGAACCATGACCGCACCAACCCTGCGCATCGCCACCTGGAACGTCAACGGCCTTCGCGCCCGTGCCGAGCGTGTGGCCGCCTGGCTCGATGCAGCACAGCCAGATATCGTGCTGCTGCAAGAGACGAAGTGCGACCCATCCCAGATTCCTGAGGGACTCTTCTCGACGCGATCCTATGAGGTCGCCGCCCTCGGCGCCGGCGGACGCAACGGGGTGTTGATCGCATCGCGACACGGCCTTGCCGATGTGCAAGAGAGCATCGCCGACTACGCGCCGCAGGGGAGCGATGCCACACTCCCCGACCTCCTCAGCGAGCCGCGCCTGATTAGTGCCGTGTGTGGCGGCCTGCGCGTGGCGTCGGTCTACGCACCGAACGGGCGCGAAGTTGACGCACCGCACTTCCACGCCAAGCTGCACTGGTACGGAGCGCTACGCGCCTGGTCGGCGGCGCGCATCACGGAAACCGCACCGCTACTTCTGGGTGGCGACTTCAATGTGGCACCGACCGATGCCGACGTGTGGGACCCAGCAGCGCTCGTTGGCGCGACGCATGTCACCCCACGGGAGCGCGATGCCTGGAACGCCCTCGTTGACCTCGGTCTGATCGACGCCGCACAAGCCGTAGCACCTGGTGGTGAGCGTGCTCCATTTACCTGGTGGGACTACCGCGGCGGCGCCTTCCATCGCGGCTGGGGGATGCGCATCGATCACGTGCTCGTTGAAGCACGCGCTGGCAAGCTCGTGGCCAGCAGTGTTGACCGTGACGGACGCAAGGGCGAGTCGCCATCGGATCACGCCGCCCTCATGATTGACGTGGCACGACCGGCGTGATCACCGAACGCCTGCGCGCACGAACGCCACACTCCGCCGCGGAATCCATGCCGCGCGCCGCGGCGATCATTCGAGCTGGCGGCCTCGTAGCCTTCCCCACTGAGACGGTCTACGGCCTCGGAGCGAACGCATTCGATGCGCCAGCGGTCGCACGCATCTTTGAGGCGAAGGGTCGCCCAACCTTTGATCCACTCATCGTGCACATCGCCGATCGCGCTGATCTCGCCCATCTCTTCACTGAGCAGGCTCTCGCCGATCCGCGTGTCACGATCCTCACGGATGCCTTCTGGCCAGGAGCCCTCACCATCGTTGCCGCGGCGTGGCCCGAGGTTCCCGGCCTCGTGCGCGCCGGGCTCGAGACGGTCGGCGTGCGCCTGCCGCGGCACGAGACGGCGCTGGCGCTCATTCGCGCGGCCGGCACCCCGATCGCTGCGCCGAGTGCGAACCGCTTCGGTCGCCTCTCGCCCACCACCGCCGACCATGTACTGGAGCAACTCGATGGACGCATTGACGCCGTGCTGCTCGGTGAAGCGACGGAGATTGGCGTTGAGTCCAGCGTTGTCGCGCTTGACGGTGGCGGGCCTGCACGACTCTTGCGACATGGCGGCATCCCCCTTGAGGATCTCGCGAGCGCCCTTGCCGATCACGGCGGCATCGTCGCTGATGCACCAACTTCTCGGCCGGGTGTTCCACTGCAGGCGCCCGGCATGACCGAGTCGCACTATGCCCCGATGGTCCCGCTCCTCTTGGCAACGATGGTGTTTCCTGCCGGGGTTACTGAGTGCGCGCTGATCGCCCCATATAGCGCGACGCTCATGCACCACCAGTAGCTGGCCGCATCTGCGTGATCCAC
>JBAXLC010000033.1:0-8229 GCA_037135015.1 bacterium
CTTCGTCACCGTAGATGCGCAGATGCGCACAAAGCAGGAGCACCTCTACGCCGTTGGCGACGTCATCGGTGGACTGCAGCTGGCACACGTTGCCGCGCACGAGGGTCTGATCGCCGCCCATGCGATTGCCGGTCAACCGATTCACGCCATGAACTACACGAAGCAGCCACGCGCCACCTACTGCCGCCCCGAGGTCGCCTCGGTCGGTGCCACCACGCAAGAGCTCGAGCGCGACGGCGTGCCGTTCGTTGCAGGGGTGATGCCATTCGCTGCGATTGCCAAGGCGCACATCGGCGGCGATAGTGACGGCTTCTGCAAGGTGCTCCGACATGCAGAGAGCGGCGCCCTTCTCGGCGTACACATGGTCGGCCCGAAGGTCACCGACCTGATCGCCGAGGCGAGCCTGGCGCTCGAACTCGGCGCGACCGCCGAACAGCTTGGCGGCACGACGCATCCACATCCAACACTGAGCGAGGTGCTCGGCGAGGCGGCACTCGTCTCGCTCGGCCGCTCGGTGAACTTCTAATGGCCGGGTCGCCGCTGATCGGTCGGCAGTTGCCGATGCTTGGCGCTGCGCCGAGCCACACCGAAGAGATCCTTGTTGCCTCAAAGCACCCAGAGTGGATTCGCTCCAAGGCACCAGGCGGCGCACGCTACCGCGAACTGCAGTCGCTGATGCGCACGCAGAGCCTGAACACCGTCTGTGAAGAGGCGCGCTGCCCGAACATTGGCGAGTGCTGGGAGCAGGGGACCGCGACCGTGATGATCCTCGGCGACACCTGCACGCGCGCATGCGGCTTTTGCGCCGTGAAGACCGGCCGCCCCGATGGACTTGACCTCGACGAGCCGCGCCGCGTGGCCGAGGCGCTCGCATCGCTGAACCTTGACCACGTGGTGGTGACCAGCGTTGCCCGGGACGATCTCGCCGATGGTGGCGCTGCAATCTTTGCCGCCACGATCCGTGAGCTTCGCGCTCTTGCGCCCGACACGGGCGTTGAGGTGCTGATCCCCGACTTCGACGGCCGCGAGGAGCCGCTCCGTGCGGTGATGGAGGCGGCCCCCGACATCGTTGACCACAACCTTGAGACAGTGCAGCGCCTGCAGAAGCCGGTGCGCAAGCGGGCCCGTTGGGAGCGATCACTTGAGGTGATTCGCCGCGCCAAGGAGATGGCGGCCGAGCTTGGTAATCCGGTGCACACCAAGAGTTCGCTGATGGTTGGCCTTGGCGAGGAGCGCGCCGAACTGACCGAGGCGTTCAAGGCGCTGCGCGCCGTTGACTGCGACGTGCTGACGATTGGCCAGTACCTACGCCCAACCGCCGAGCACCTGCCGCTGGTGCGCTACTACACACCAGCAGAGTTCAACGAGATGCGCGACGAGGCGTTGGCACTCGGCTTCAAGCATGTGGAGTCGGGCCCGCTGGTGCGCAGCTCGTATCACGCGCGCGACCAGGTGCCAGCCGGCTCCCCAGCGCTACGCGGGCGCCGCGCCGAGCGAGCGAGTGCATGAGCCGCGCCATCACGCTGAGCCCGCGCATTCCGCTCGCTGAACTGCACTGCCACCTGGGCGGCTCAGTGACGCCAGCGATCATGTGGGGGATCGCGCACTCCCAGGGGATCCGCCTCCCATCCAAGGACTACTGGGCCTTCCGCAAGATGATCACCGCGGGTGCGAAGCGCACGCGCAGCTTCAACGGCTACCTCGACCTCTTCCACTGGACCGAGTTGATTCAGTCGTCACCCATCGCGGTGGAGCGATCGGTATACGAGGTGGTCGCTGGTGCCTATCGCAAGAACCACATCACCACCATGGAGCTGCGCTTCAATCCAATGAAACGCAATCGCAACGGCGAGCAGGATCTCGATCACATCATTGCCGCCGCTATCCGCGGCGCGGATCGCGCCGCACTGGAATACCCGGTGATGCCAGGTCTCATTCTCTGCCTCGATCGCGGCTTCACCTACGCGCAGAACGAGATCATCGTGGAGAAGGCGATTGCTTGGAAGAGCCGCGGTATCGTTGGCATTGACGTTGCCGGACCCGAGTCCAACAACTTCAAGGTCGCTGAATATAAGAAGCTCTTCCGCCGCGCGCGCCTCGCCGGCCTCGGCATCACCGTGCACACCGGTGAGTCTGGCCCTGTGAGCGAGGTGCTTGACGTGATCAAGAACCTCGAGCCTGATCGCATTGGCCACGGCGTGAAGTCGGCACAAGATCCAAAGACGCTGAAGGCCCTCGCCGAGCGAAAGATCGTTCTCGAGATCTGCCCAACGTCGAACCTGATGACGCAGGTGGTGAAGGATTGGGATGAGTTCCGTCAGATCTTCGATGCCCTGCGCAAGAACAAGGTGCGCTACGTGATTGGCACCGACGGCCCGGAGATGCTGCAGACCTACATTCGCGACGAGCTCGCCGCCCTCGGTCGGCATGGCATCCTTTCGGTAGAAGAGCAGGAGATCGCTGCCGCTATGTCTATCAAGGCGAGCTTCGTGAAGAACGCCAGCAAGGCGGCAATTCCACGCAGTGCTGGCACCTCGCCGCGCACGCAGAAGGAAGAGATTTAGTTTCCCGCTGCCTCGTGGAGCGATGTGCGCAGCGCATCAATGAAGGCCTGGTCGGTAACCCCTTCCATCACCAGCACGTAGGGTGAGGCGTCAATCATCAGCAGGCTCGCGGGGTCCGTAACCCACTCAGCAGCGCAGGTATCAACGGTTGCGCGCAGCTTCGTATATGAATCGTCGTTCCGGAAGCGGAAGAGGCGGGCGGGGAGGGGAGTAGCCTCGCCAAGGCCAGCAATCGTGAAGGAGATCGCCATGGGGGCGAGCCCCTGATCGGTGCAGCCAGCATCACCGCTTACGACCGCGTCGACAGTGAGGTTGAATTTGGCGAACCGTTTAGTGAGCCCAGCGAAGTCGGTGGGGGTCGCCTTAGGCGACCCATGAATCACCTCGAGCCCTGAACCGCAGCCAGCCAGCACCAGGACCAGGAAGGCAACCAGGGCGACTCGTCTCTTCATCTACGTACCCTACACGCAGGGCTCAAAGGGGCACCGCGCCTCTCAGTTGGACGCATGGCGCCCCGATCGGTATCATCTGCATCCGGGCACGGCCCGCACTCGGGGCGCATTCGTCTAGCGGCCTAGGACACTGCCCTCTCAAGGCAGAGACCACCGGTTCGAATCCGGTATGCGCTACCAATCCTCCGCACGGCAACAGGCGCCCCCCCTGTCATGATGCGCGCATGAACGTGCAGCTCGGTACCGCCATCGCCACACCTGGAAGTCGTGCCACCGGCTGGCTTGCGGTTGAGACTGCCCCTGGCGAGCAGACCCAGATCCCCGTAGTGGTGATCAACGGTGGGCAGCCTGGCCCACGCCTCGCCATCACGGCCGGTATTCACGGCGGCGAGTACACGGGGCCTGCCGCGCTGCGTTCGCTGCTGCTCTCGGCTGAGGCGGGGGACCCAACAACGCTCAGCAACCTGAAGGGCTCGATTATTGCGACACTCGCCACGAGTCCTGCCGCTTTCAAGGCACGTTCGATCTATGTGAACCCACAAGATGGGAAGAACCTGAACCGCGTCTATCCGGGCTCGGCAACGGGGAGTGCCAGTGAGCGCATCGCCCACGCCATCGCCACGCAACTCATGGCGGGTGCAGACGTCTACATGGATCTGCACGCGGGCGACATTAACGAGGCGCTCTCGCCCTTCGTAGGCATTGAGCAGACGGGCGACGCTGCGCGCGATGAGCGTGCCGTAGCGCTCGGCCGCGCCGTGGGTGCAGAGTGGCTGCTGATTGGCGCAAGCCCCGGCACCACCACCTCTACCGCCGAACAGCTCGGTGCAATCGGCATCCTCTGTGAGTTCGGTGGGCAGGGGCACGTGGAGCCCGAGTTCGTGGCGCGCCATGCCGCCGGCGTGCGCGGCGTGATCGCCGAGATGGGAATGGGCGACTTTCCGCAGAGCCCCATCGAACGCGAGGTTGGGCCACTCAAGCCAGGTGCTAGCACTCGCCTGAACAGTGAGGCGTGGCTGCGCGCTGAGATTCCTGCCGATGTTGCCGGCTACTGGCATCCAGCGGTTAGCGTCGGCTCTGTCGTAAAGAGCGGCGAGAAGCTCGGCGAGGTGCAGGGCGTCTTCGGAGCTGTGCTGCAAGCGCCGACGGCCCCGATTGATGGCGTAGTGATCTTCTTGGTAACGACCCTCGCCATGAATAACGGCGATCCGCTCTTGGCGCTCGGTGGCGACCCCGAGGGGGGCGTGTGGCCGTAGCGCCAACGCATTCGCGCCTCGCCGCATTCAGTGCGGGCAACCTCGACGTTGAGGTGCACCTGTGGGACATTCCGTACCTGGTGCCGTTCCGCATCGCGCGACCCGATCCGAACGAGGAGAGCTCGCGCACCGCGTTCGTGCACATCACCGACCGCGCCACCGGCCTTGAGGGGTGGGGCGAGGGCTGCGCCGATCCGTATTACGGCGACACCCCAGAGACGATCGCCGCTGTCGCGCCGCTTCTTTTCTCGGTAGCGCTCCCTGCAATCGAGGCGGCACTTGCCGAGGCGGGCGGCGCAACCACTGGAACCGGATACGCCACAGCGCGCGGCTTGTCGGGCATCAGCGGCCGTTCCGCCGACGCACTCGCGCCGATGAGCGCCGCCATGGATCTTGCCCTGGGCCATCACGGTGCTGCGAAGTCGGCGATCGAACAGGCACTGCAAGATCTACTCGCTCGCTCAGCCAACACCTCGCTGCGCAGGTTTCTTGGTGCGCCAGAGACCATTGGACACACGAACCTCACGATTGGCATTGCGCCGATTGACACCATGGTGGAGCGCGCCGCCGCCGCGAAGAACTATCCGAGCCTCAAGCTAAAGGTTGGCCTCGGCGGCGAGGAGGAGCTGATCCGCCGCGTCCGTGAGATCTATGACGGACCACTGCGCCTCGATGCGAACTGTGGCTGGAGCCTAGAGCGAGCACTCGAACTGCTTCCACTCTTCGAACGGAGCAATATTGAGTTCCTGGAGCAGCCACTGCAGCCTGGTCGCATCAAGAACATGGCGGCACTCGCCGCCGCCACGGAGATCCCCGTGATCGCCGATGAAGACTGCATCGAGTACGACGACATCGCCGAGCTGGTCGGCCTGGTTGACGGCGTGAATCTGAAGCAGGTGAAGATCGGTGGCCTTGGCCCATCACTGCGCGGCTTCCGCAAGGCGGAGTCGCTCGGCCTGCGCCGCATGTTCGGCTCGATGGTGGAGACGAAGCTCGGTATCGCCGGTGCCGCCGCCGTCGCTGGCGCCGCAGAGTTCCTCGATCTTGACGGGCCAATCGGCCTCATCGGCGATCCGTTCACGGGACTCGAACTCGACGAGGAGTGCCGCTGGGTACTGAGCGATGAGAAGCCTGGGAGTGGCGTGACCTTTGCTCCAGCCGCGAACGGCTAGGGGCTAGGCGCGGATCTTCCGCCGGGCCATCTCGCCCTCGATCTGGCGCTCCGCCTCAACGTAGAGGTCAATCTCGTCGCGGAGCTTGTTTGCCTCGGGGGTGTAGAGGTGCACCTGCTGCTGC
The DNA here is from genome assembly GCA_037135015.1 of bacterium. Taxonomy (GTDB): domain Bacteria; phylum Chloroflexota; class Limnocylindria; order Limnocylindrales; family Limnocylindraceae; genus Limnocylindrus. The sequence continues at coordinate 5,569 of JBAXLC010000033.1, forward strand.
AGGATGTAGGAGAGGCGGCGCGAGGTCATGCGGGTGTGGTCGAGGTTCTTCATCAGGACCAGGGGGTCCATGGATGCCAGCTCGGTCCCGTCATATAAGGCCTTCATGCCTCTATCCTACGGGAAGCTGGCCCCGTAGCTCAGTGGATTAGAGCAGCTGCCTTCTAAGCAGTTGGTCGCAGGTTCGACTCCTGCCGGGGCCACCAGCCCACCCCCGTGCCTTGTGCGTGACCTGCCACCATCTTGTGCATCTGCACGAAAAAAACTCTCAAGATCGTGTCACTTTGCCCAGTTTTTGGCGTCTGCGGCCCCGTGCTGTGCCGTAGGTTGAGCACGACACGCCGCTGGTCACGCAGGTGACCGCTCCAGGCAGCGCGGAGGCTGTCCGGAGGTGGGGTTCCGGTCGGCCGACCGTCCATTCGGCCTAGGGGAGGAAACCATGGCAACGATTGCCTCGTACTTCCAGCTCAAGAAGCGTGGGACGACGGTTGGTACGGAGATCCGTGCTGGCGTCACCACATTCCTGGTGATGGCGTACATCATCTTCGTGAACGCGAACACGGTTTCGCAGAGCAACGCGGCCCTGTCGACGGTTCCAGGCGTCCCAAGCTTCCTGCCAGTTGCGGTTGCAACGGCGTTGGCTGCAGGCGTGCTGACCATTGCGATGGGGCTCGTCGCAAACTATCCATTCGCCCTTGCTGCAGGCCTCGGCTTGAACAGCACCGTGGCGTACGGCCTCATTCTTGGTAAGGGACTTCCATGGGATCAGGCGATGGCCGTGATCTTCTGGGAGGGCGTGCTCATCACCGTTCTGGTGTTGACCGGCTTCCGCCAGGCGATCCTCGAAGCGATTCCACTGCAGTTGAAGCGCGCCATTGCGGTCGGCATCGGACTCTTCATCATGATCATCGGCCTCAACGAGGGCGGCATCGTGGTGAACGGACCAACGCCACTGACACTTGGTAGCCTCACGACGCCAGCAATCCTGACGTTCATCATCGGCTTGGTGATCGCACTGGTGCTGACGGCACGCAAGGTGAAGGGCTCGTTGCTCTTCTCCATCGTTGGCGCAACGGTTGCAGCCGTAATCTTGAACAATCTCTACGGTCAGGACATTGAGGGCCCAATCAATAGCGCGGGCTTCCTCGACGTTACGGCAAAGCTGCCAAGCGATCTTTCACAGTTGATCTTCAACTTCAATGCCGAGAACTTCTCGACGATCGGTAAGCCGCTCGGCGCGATCTTCACGGTGTGGCAGAACGGCGTCGGCGTCCTCTCGGTCGCCCTCGCAGTCTTCACCTTGATGTTGAGCGACTTCTTTGATACCGCCGGCACGATGGTCGGTCTCGGCGAGCGCGCCGGGCTCACCAACAGCAAGGGTCAGCTCCCGGGCTCGGACAAAGTCCTGCTCGTCGACTCCCTCGCTGCTGCAGTCGGTGGTGCGTTCGGCGTCTCGTCGAACACGACCTACATTGAGTCCGCGGCGGGCATCGAAGAGGGCGGTCGAACCGGCCTCACGAGCGTCGTGACCGGGCTGCTCTTCTTGGCTGCCATTGTGATTGCGCCAGTCACGGGCATCGTGCCAGCGCAGGCGACGGCTCCGGCTCTCGTGCTCGTTGGCTTCCTCATGTTCCAGGTAATCAAGGACATTGAGTGGAAGAACGTCGTTGACGGCTTCCCAATCCTTGTCACGATCGTCATGATGCCGTTCACCTACTCGATTACGACCGGTATCGGTCTCGGGTTTGTGACCTACGGCTTCCTGAAGGTCGTTACCGGAAAGTCCAGTGATGTGAAGCCACTCATGTGGGTCTCCATCATCGGGTTCCTGGTCTACTTCGCCCTGCCGTATTTGCAGGCGACTCTCGGGTTCTAATTCGAGGTTGAACCTCCCGCTCGGCGGGTAACGAGAGAGCCGGCCCCTTCGGGGGTCGGCTCTTTTGTTTGTTGAGCCAGGGAGTTAGGCGATGTGCCCCGCCTCGCTTGGAGGCAGCGTGTAGCCGAGATCACGCAGGATCTGACGACTCGCGATGTAGCCCGAGAGCATCACGAGTGGGATGCCGCCGCCTGGCTGCGTGCCGCCGCCGGCGAAGTAGGCGTTGCGGAGATCGCTCGAGCGATTCGCGGGGCGGAAGTAGGCGCTCTGGAAGAAGCTCGCCGCAAGGGCGAAGATCGAGCCGTCGTGGCAGCGCTGCTCGTTCTCGAATTCGAGCGGCGTCCAATCGGCGACCTCTTCAATCTCTTCGGGCTTCAGGCCGGTGCGCTCGCAGACGCGCTTGATCGTGGCGGCGCGGTATTCGTCGCGATGCTCCACCCACCAGTTGCGATCCTTGAGTGGCGGCACCGGGGTCAGCACATACAGTGCACTCCGGCCGTTGAGCTTGGCGGTTGGGTCGGTGGCGGCAACGTGCTGGATGTAGAGCGTTGGGTCGCCACTCGGCACCGGTGAGTCGATGATGCGATCGAGCTCCTCGTTCGGGTTCTCGGGGTGCCAGACGGTGTGATGGGCGAGGTCGGGGAAGGTGCGCTTCACCCCCAGGTGCAGGATGTAGGCGCTCGACGACGGGGTGATGTGTTTGAAGCGGCGGCGGCTGAAGAGGCCCAGGTGCTCGTCGCCGATCAGGTCGCGATGGGCGTGCACGATGTCGGCGTTGAAGAGCAC
>JBAXLC010000034.1:0-7994 GCA_037135015.1 bacterium
GTGCGCGTGAACTCGTGCGCGGCGAGGTGATCCTCTTCGACTTCGGCGCGCAGGTTGCCGGCTACCGCAGCGATATGACCCGGACTCTCTTTGTGGGAGCCGCGAGTGATGCGGATCTCGCGCTTTACGAGCAGGTGCATCGTGGTCAGGCGGCAACGTTTGACCTTCTGCGGCGTACTATCGCGGGACCCAGCGCCACCATGCCCTCTGGTCGCAGTTGCGACGAAGAGACGCGGCGGGCCATGGGCGACGGCGTCGGCATCTACGACCACGGTCTCGGCCACGGCATCGGCCTGCAGACGCACGAGGCCCCCAGCCTCTCGCGAGCCGCGAGCACCGATCCACTCCCATCGCCAACCGTATTCAGCGTTGAGCCAGGGATCTACCTCGAGGATCGGATCGGCATTCGTATTGAAGACCTTGTCGCCGTTGATGCCACGAAGGGAACGCTTGAGCTGCTCACGGGCTTCCCATCCGATCCCATAATCGTCGGCTGACGGCTAGAATGTCCCAGATGCACACGTCGCCGCAGCGTACGGCCCAGTAGAGGAGAGTCCAGCATGATCTCGACCGGTGAACTGAAGAAGGGTGTCGTCATTGAGCTCGAGGGCGACCTCTGGCAGATCCTTGACTATCACCACATCAAGATGGGGCGCGGCTCTGCACAGGTGCGCATCAAATTCCGCAACGTCCGCAAGCAGTCCATCGTCGAGAAGACCTTCCAGGCTGGCGAGAAGTTCCCCCGTGCAACGATGGAGCGCCGCACCGCACAGTTCCTCTTCTCTGAAGGCGACGACTACACCTTCATGGATACCGAGACCTACGATCAGTTCGTGATCACCGCTGAGCAACTCGGTGACGCGAAGGACTACATCAAGGACGGCCTTCAGCTTGACCGCGTGAGCTACGAGGGTGAGACGCTCGGTGTTGAACTGCCGATCAACCTTGATCTCACCGTCACCGAGACCGATCCTGGCTTCGCTGGCGATACGGCGACCGGCACGCGCAAGCCGGCAACCCTCGAGACAGGTCTGGTCGTCCAGGTACCGCTCTTCGTTAGCGTGGGTGACGTCATTCGCGTTGATACACGAACGGGCGAGTACCAGACGCGCGTCTGAACCCGTTTGACGCCCCCGTCGAGGCGCTCAGCGTCTCCGACGTTGCCGCTCGCATCAAGGAGCGCATCAGCGCAGATCCGTCGTTAGCCGATTGCGTCGTTGCCGGTGAGGTGCAGAGCGCCATGCGCAGCACCGCCGGACATGAGTACCTCACCCTACGTGACGAAGAGGCCACCCTCGATGTGGTGCGCTTCCGTGGCGCCATTCGCCCAGGCGAAGAGACGCCAGCGGTTGGCGAGGTTGTCGTTGTCCGTGGCCGCATTGATCTCTATAGCCCGCGAAGCCGCTATCAACTCGTCGCCACAACGGTGGAGCGAGCTGGTGGAATAGGCCTCCTCTCTCGCGAGCTTGAGGCGCTAAAGCGCAAGCTGCAGGCAGAGGGTCTCTTCGACGCAACACGGAAGCGTCCAATCCCGCACGCACCGCGTGGCATCGGGCTGATCACCTCGACTTCTGGTGCCGTCTTGCACGACGTGTTGCGGGTGCTGCGCCGCGAGGCGCCTCTCACTCGGCTCGTTGTCGTGCATACCGCGGTGCAGGGCGCTGGTGCCCCCGAAGAGATCGCCAAGGCGATCGCACGAATCGACGCCTGCGCTGTGAAGGAGCGACGCAGCGGTCGCCCCGACGCGATCAGCGTTCTGCTCTTGGCACGCGGTGGTGGTTCAAGTGACGATCTCGGCGCGTTCAATGTTGAGGGGGTGCTGCGTGCTATCGCCGCCTCTGCAACCCCAATCATCTCTGCAGTAGGGCACGAATCTGATGTGACCCTTGCCGATCTCGTCGCGGATCTGCGCGCCGGCACACCGAGCATCGGTGCCGCCGCACTCTCGAGCGATCTGCTGCAGTCGCGGCATGATGTCGCGGGCCTGCGAGATCGCGGCGGTCGCGCGCTGTCGTTTGCCATCGACCGAGCCGAACGCCGCCTGCAAGAAGTGGCGCGTGCCCTTGACGATGTTGGTCCGCTCGACCGCATTGAACGGGCCGGCGAGCGCGTTGCACAGCTCTCCGATGACCTGACGCGTGCCGCCCTCGCACGCCTGCAGGGGGCAACGAGCGCGCTCGGAGAGCTGAATCTCCTTCTCGGTGCCCTCTCGCCCCAGCGGGTTCTCGCACGCGGCTACGCGATTGTGGCGGGGGATGGGGGAAGGGCGGTACGCTCTTGGCGCGATGCCCCCATTGGGGCGTCGTTACAGATCCGCCTGGCGCAAGGTGCCGTGCGGGCAACCGTAACCGAGCGAGTGAGGGAGGTGTCCGATGGCGAAGCGTAAGGTCACACCAGCGCGCGCCACACGTCCTGCGGGCGCTCATGCGGCGCTTCCAACCACCTTCGAGGCGACCGTTGCGGAACTCCGTTCCATCGTGGATGATCTCGAGACGCAAGATGCGGATCTTGAGGCCGCAGTTGGACAGTACGAACGGGGCGTCACGCTCCAACAGCACGCTGAGGCGCAGTTGCAGGCGGCACGCTTGCGAGTCGAAGAGCTGCTCCCTGATGGATCAACGGCGTTGACCGACGACGAAGAGGAGGACGAGGATGCCTGACGAAGGGGTCGCACTGCGCGCCGTTGGCGCCGACTCGTTGCTCGCTCGCCTCGACGGCCCTGCCGGCCTCAAAGCGCTCTCCAGCACAGAGCTTGACCAGATTGCAGAGCAGCTCCGGACCGCGATCATTGCGACGACCGCTGTAACCGGCGGACACCTTGGGCCGAGTCTCGGCGTTGTCGAACTAACGGTTGCCCTTCATCGAGTGATGAACTCGCCGGTGGATCGGATCGTCTTTGATACTGGACACCAGGCATACCCACATAAGTTGCTGACCGGCCGACTTGCGCGGTTCGGTACGTTGCGCCAACTCGGTGGCATTGGTGGCTTCCCACGACGCACCGAGTCCCCACACGATGTCTTCGACGGTGGGCATGCTGGCACCGGAATCTCGATCGGCCAAGGGTTGGCGTTGGCGCGCGATGTCCGCGGGAGCGACGAGAAGGTTGCCGTCGTCGTTGGCGACGCGGCACTCATGAGCGGCCTCAGCCTGGAGGCACTGAACGATATTGGCGATCGCGGCACACCGCTGCTGATCGTGCTGAACGACAACGAGATGTCCATCTCGCCAACGGTCGGCGCAATCTCCACCTACCTCTCAAAGGTGAAGCTCTCGGGGCGTTGGCGCGAGAGCAAGAGCTGGTACGACCGCACCATCTCGCGCGTGCCGCTCGTTGGCACGCAACTCGCTGCATGGTCGAAGAGCTTGCGTCGATCCGTCGTCTCCCTGGTGCAGGAGCCAGGGCGCCTCTTTGAAGACCTCGGCATCACCTACGTCGGCGTGCTTGATGGGCACAACCGAGCGCAACTTGAAGCGGCGTTCGCGAAGGCCTTCACCATGAACGGGCCCGTGATCGTGCATGTGCGTACGCAGAAGGGTCGCGGCTATCGCCCGGCTGAAGTAGATCCGATCACCTTCCACGGCGCAGCGCTCCCCAAGGTTCCGGTTGGCGCTACCGATAGCTACGGCAAGGCAGGTGCTGATCCGATCGCGACGCCGGCCAAGGTGCCGAACTACACCTCGTTCTTCGCGGCCGAGGTTGTTGCCGCCGCTGCGACGGACCGACGCATTGTGGCCATTACGGCAGGGATGCCGACGGGGACTGGGCTCGACAAGTTCGCCTCCGCCTATCCAGATCGCTTCTACGACGTTGGCATCGCCGAGCAGCACGCCGTTGCTGCGGCGACCGGTATCGCCATGGGTGGCGGTCGACCAGTTGTGGCCATCTACTCGACCTTCCTGCAGCGCGCGTGGGACCAGATCGTGCATGACGTTTGCCAGAACGATCAGCCGGTGCTGATCGGGGTCGACCGTGCTGGGCTGGTTGGCGAAGATGGCACCAGCCATCAGGGAATGTTCATGCTGACTGCCCAGCGCCAGATCCCACGACTCCTTATCGCCTCACCAAAAGATGAGCAGGAGCTTCGGTCGCTCGTTCGCACCGCGCTGGCACAGGATCATCCATTCGCCCTGCACTATCCGCGCGACAGCGTTGTCGGTGTCCCGGAGACAACTCCAAGCATCCTGCCAGTCGGCGTCTCAGAGGTGCTCGAAGAGGGGAACCAGATCGCGATCATGGCCTTTGGGCCGATCATTCAGCGGGTCGCGCCAATCGCCGCGCGTCTGCGGGCCGAGGGAGTCTCCGTCGCGCTCGTCAACGCCATTTGGGCGAGCCCGCTTGATCACGCAATGGTGAGCCGCTACGGAGAAACAGCCGACCTCATCGTGACGCTTGAAGAGAGCGTTGAGGCGGGTGGATTCGGTGGTGCGGTTGTGGAGTCGCTCGCAGCGCACGAAGCGGCAACTGGCCGCCGCGTGAAGGCGTCCATCGCCACGATCGGGATCCCGGCTGGCAGCTTCGTCGACCACGGCAGCGTCTCAGATCTCCGCACGCTGATCGGCCTTGATGAGGCTGGGATCGAGCGTCGCATCCGAGCCGCCTGGAGTGCGCGCAACCAGTAATCCCCGCGACTCGTCGCTCCCCGCAGCCCCCTGCAGGGAACGCGAACGCTGATTCCCGTGTGCGATGATGTACCCATGCGCCGCTTCGGTTTTGTCTATAACCCGACCAACGACCTTGCCCAAGAGGCCTGGGATGAGGCCGCCGGTTGGTGTGCGGCGAACGGCGTTGAGTGCTGGGGGCATGCGGCTGAAGATGTTGCCACTGTGCGCGCAGCACTCCCTGGCACCGAGGTCCTGATCTCATTCGGCGGTGATGGCACCTTCCTGCGTGCCGCTTCTGCAGTCGCCGGCACCGCCACCCCGCTGCTCGGCGTCAACCTTGGCAAGATCGGATTCCTTGCGCGTGCTGAGGCGTTCCAGGTTGAGGCGACACTCGATGCCCTGCATGCCAAGCGCTGGACCACGCAGCCTCGCATGGCGCTCCGAGCAACCATTCACCGCGGCGACGGGCGCACGGAACAGCTTGACGCGTTGAACGACGTGGTAGTTGCTCGTGGTCGCCTGCCGCGCGTACTGCGGCTTGATGTTGCTGTGGGCGAGAGCCACCTGGCCACCTACATCGCTGACGGTGTGATCGTCTCTTCACCAACAGGCTCAACCGGCTATTCGTTCTCGGCTGGCGGTCCGATCCTTGAGCCGACAAGTCGAAATCTCATCGTCACGCCGATTGCCGCCTACCTCGCAACCCTCCGCTCTGTCACGGTTTCTGCATCGCAGACAGTTACCTGCACGGTGGTGCAAGGAGAGGATGCGATGATCTCGGTTGATGGTTGGATCGATCAGCCACTTGAGATTGGTGATCGCGTCTCCGTGACCGAAGCGGAGCAGCCAATTAACTTCGTCGAACTGCAGGGCGCCGCCCCGTTCTGGGACTTGGTCCGCCAGAAGGTTGACCTCCTTCCACGGTGAGTGCGCCGAAGGGTTCGCACATCCGCGAGCTTGGCGTGGCCGGCCTCGCAATCATCGATGCGGTTCGCGTTGAATTCGGGCTCGGTCTTACGGTGCTTACCGGTGAGACTGGGGCGGGGAAGTCACTCCTTGTTGACGCGCTCGCGCTCGCGCGCGGTGGCCGTGGAGACTCAGGGGCGGTGCGCGCCGGATCTGACCGCCTTCGGGTTGACCTACAAATCTCAGCGCAGGGTCGCGACCAGATCGCGGTTCGCGAGGTATATGCCGAAGGACGCTCCGTTGCCCGCATTGACGACGAGCTAGTGACGATCGGCCGCCTCGCCGGCGAGATCGGCCCCCTCGTTGATATTAACGGTCAACATGATCAGCAGCGCCTCGGTGACCCAGCGCGACAGCGCGAACTGCTCGACCGCTGGTCAAAGGCTGAGGGGCAGCGTGCGGAGGTCGCCAGCCTGATTCTGCAGCGCAGCGCCTTGCACGACGAACTGCAGGGGCTCGGTGGCGATGACACGCGACGCCTCGCCCTCCTAGAGGTCGCACGTACGGAACGAGACGATCTTGAAGCCGCCGCGGTACGCGAGGGCGAAGAGGCTGAGCTCAAAGAGGAGTTGCGCCGCGCCTCAAACAGCGAGCGCATCTCTGCCTTGCAAGACGAACTTCGGGAGGCGCTGAACGAGGATCGCAGCGGTCTGCGCGCACGTGCGGCGAGTGCCGAGCGAATCGCGCGGGAACTCGCGCGCCTCGATGGCGACGCCACAACGCTGCAAGAGCGCGTGAGCGCACTCTCCATTGAGATTGATGACCTTGGTCGCGAGGCTGCTGGACTCACACCCTTCGCGGGAGGGGCGCGCAGCCTGGGCGAGCTTGAGGAGCGCCTGGCGCTCCTCTTGGCGCTGCAGCGACGCTTCCGCACCGACGAGGCGGGCCTCCTTGCGGCGCTCACGCGTGCACGCGAAGAGGTGGAGCGTCTCGATGGCGCCGAAGAGCGCCGGACTGCGATCGGCCAGCAGCTCACTGCGCTCAACGCACGCATCGGCGAGGCCGCCACTGCGCTCCGAACCGTGCGACGAGCCGGCGCCGCCACGCTGACATCAGCGGTGAACGCGGCACTGACGGCGCTTGATCTCCCCCCAACATTTGCGATCCCGCTTGCGCCCCGCGGCGGCACAGATGGCGATCCACTCGTTGAGGGGCTGCCATGCGCTGTTGATCAGGGGGGTGGAGACGACGTCTCGTTCATGTTTGCCCCGAATGCGGGCGAGCCAGCCGGACCAATTGCCAAGATTGCCTCTGGCGGTGAGTTGAGTCGCGTCTCACTCGCCATTGAAGAGGCGCTTAGCGACGCAAGTGAGGCGCGCACCCTGGTCTTTGATGAGATTGACGCTGGGCTCGGCGGACGGGCGGGGGAGACCCTCGGTCGAAGCCTGCGCCGCATCTCTGCACAGCATCAGGTTCTCTGCGTCACGCACCTTCCGCAGGTTGCGGCACAAGCCGACATCCATCTCCGCGTCTCAAAGCGGGAGGTGGATGGCCGCACCCTTACGCAGGTGCAGCGCCTCACCGACGAGGAGCGGGTGGTAGAGCTTGCCGCCATGCTGGCCGGCGAGGGGGCTGGCAGCGGCGCAACTGCCGCCGCCAACGAGCTCTTGGCCAACGCACGTCGCGGCCGCTAATGCCCACGGCGTCACGGAGCGAGATTGATCGCCTGATTGACTCCTGCATCCTCTATCTCGGAGTAGAGAGAAACCTCGCGCCTCGCACCCTTGCCGCCTACCGCGGGGACTACCAGTCGTTTGCGGAATCACTCGGTGCGAGCGGTGCCTGGAAGACCTCAGCCAAGGCGGCGCAGGAGTGGATCGCCCAGCCCGGCAACGCTCTCTCCACCATGCGGCGACGCGCTGCAGCACTGCGCGTTCTCTACCGATTCGCTGAGGGCGAAGGGATCATCGCGCGCTCCATCAGTGATGAGATTGATCTCCCACGGTCGCGGCGCACACTCCCAACGGTGTTGGGCGTAGAAGAGGTTGAACGACTACTGACCGCGCTCGGTACTCCCACCGATGAGAGCGACCTCTCACGTGCAAACGCGGCGCGCAACCGCGCACTCGGTGAGCTTCTTTATGGCTCTGGTGGCCGCGTTAGCGAGATCGTTGATCTGGACCTAGATTCCGTTGATCTAGGCGACGGTTCTGTGAGGCTCTTCGGCAAGGGCCGACGGGAGCGCATCGTCCCCATCGGTGAGCCGGCCCTTGATGCGATTCAGGCCAACCTCACTCACGGGCTCGAGATTCATCAGCAGGCGCCGAGCCGTGCGAGTGGGTCCGCCCCCGAGCCGAAGGCGCTCCACTTAGCGCGTGGCGTGATGCGACTGCGGAGGGAGACGGTCTGACCTGCAATTCGTACTCCGGCTGTGGTGGACGTCCTTGGAAGTGAGTTCCACCCCCTTTAGCTGAGACACTCAT
>JBAXLC010000035.1:0-7718 GCA_037135015.1 bacterium
CGGCTTCCCGCGACCGCTGGTGCGCAAGGCGATGCCGTCGGAGCGCTTCTTCAAGTCCGATAGCGTGCAAGATCCACACGGCACCTATCTCGATATCCCACGCAGCGCGAGCAAGCCAGCCTCTGAGCGCGCGGTGGAGTACCTGATTGAAACCTACCGCAACGCCACGCAGCCGATCACGCTGATGCCAATCGGCCCACTCACGAACATCGCCGCGGCCGTTGCGCAAGAGCCACGCTTCGCCGAGTGGGTGCCGAAGCTGATCATCATGGGCGGCGGCCACGAAGTGCCGAACATGACCGCATCCGCCGAGTTCAACATTTGGGCCGATGCTGAGGCAGCCGCCAGCGTTTTTGAGGCCGGCTTTAAAGATGTGCTGATGGTGCCGCTCGACGCAACGCATAAGGCACTTGTCACCGCAAAAGAGTGCGCGGCATTCGGTGCACTTGGCACGCCTGCAGGAATGGCGACCGAGACGGTGATCAAACGACGCATCGGTAGTTACGAGAGCAGCCAGAAGATGGATGTTCCGGAGTCGGCGCCGGTGCACGATGCGCTCTGCGTCGCGGCGCTGGTGGAGCCCGACATCATCACCACGAAGCGTTGCCACGTTGCGGTGGAGACCACCGGCACGCTCACCCTTGGGCGCACCGTTGTTGATACGCACCATCGCGGCGGCAAGGAGCCGAATGCCGACGTCGCCTTCGACGCGAACGCACCGCGCTTCATCGCGCTGATGATGGAGATCTTCGGTCAGCGATGAGCGGCCTCGGCGAGGCGGCACTCCCGGGCGAGGCGGGCCCCAACGACCTTGATGCCGCTGGTGAGGCGGCCCTCGACCAGGCACTCCGTTCGGCCTGGATGCCCGTCTGCCAAAGCGCTGAGCTGACCGACCGGCCACTTCCAATCCGCCTCTCCGGCGAAACGCTGGTGGTCGCCCGGCTGGGTGACACTGTTGCCGCCTTCCCAGACCTCTGCGTGCACCGCGGCACCGCGCTCTCGCTCGGCTGGGTCGACCCAGGCACAAGCCCAGCCCCCGATGGGAGCCCCGCGACCGGCGAGGCCTGCCTGGTCTGCCCGTATCACGGCTGGAGTTACGGCCAGAGCGGCGAAGTGAAGCGCATCCCCGCCGTCCACGGCCGCGCGATTCCGCGCCGCGCACGCATTGAGCGCTACGCCGCCACCGAACATCTCGGCCTCGTCTGGGTGCTGCTTGAGCCAGGCCCTGGCGGCTGGGAGCACCCAGCCCCGCTCTATCCGCTCCCCGAGGCGCCCTGGTGGGGCGACCCTTCGCTGCGCACCATTCCGATCACCACCTACGACTGGCAGTGCTCCCCAGCGCGACGCATCGAGAACTTCATCGACTTCAGTCACTTCCCGTGGGTGCATGAGGGGATCCTCGGCGACCGCGCCAAGCCGCTCAGCCCAGAGCACGTGGTGGAGAGCAGCGAGACAACGATCAGCTTCCAGATCGCACTCGAAGAGCCGCAGACCAGCGTGAAGGGCGATGGGGCGCCAGGCGCGAAGGTGCAACGTGATCCAACGACCTACACCGTACACCTGCCCTACTCGGTCACCCTCGACCAACAGCTCCCGGAGGGGAATCGCTTCGTCCTCTTTATGGCCGCGTCGCCGCTCTCAGCAAAGGAGACGAGAACATTCACCTGGAACGCACGTAGCTATCGACTTGATCCGTCGAACGACACAGAGCTCGCAGACTTCCAGCGGCTAATTCTTGATCAAGATCAGCCGATCACCGAGTCGCAGCGACCAGAGGCGTTGCCGGTCGATCTCTCAGCAGAGCTGCACATCGCCGGGCCTGATCAGGCCTCAATCGAGTTCCGCCGCCACCTTGGAAAAGTTGCGGCGCGGACTCGCGCGGCGGAGAGCGCTAGCGAGTAGTCGACGCTGCATCGACGCGCAGAATGTTCCATGCAAACGGAACTGATCCGATCAGAATCACTCCCGAAAGCAGAAAGAGCGGCAGCGCGCCAAGTTCGCCGTAGATCACGCCCCCAACGATTGCAGCGATGGAGATTGCCAGTCCGTACGAGATTGCCTGGTAGAGCGCCTGACCCGTTGCCTGTAGTTCACTTGGCACAATTGCTCGAACGGTAAGGACGCTGGCCAGAAGCGTGCACGAGTAGCCAATGCCACACAGCCCACGAACGACAGCGAGCGCAAACGGATCATCAACGATGCCGTAGCCAATACTGCAAAGGCCAAGCGCAACTAGGCCAACGGAGTAGACAGAGCGCATGCCAAAGCGCAGCGCGATCGCCGATCCAATCAAGAAGAACGGGATCTCAACCCCAGAGGAGATCGTCGCTGCAAACGTTACGGCGGATGCGTCTCCGCCAACATCTTGAATGCGCAGTGAGCCGTACGAGTAGAAGATGCCTGCTCCAAGATTCACGAGCAAGCTCAACATAAGGAATCCAAGCAGCTTCGGCGATTGCGCAAAGGCGAGGCTCACGGTGCCGAAACGCCGGCGCCAGTCTCCCGCGACGGCGATCTCTGCGTTGCCGCCAGCAAGCTCGCTTCGCTCAACCTCGAGATGCGCAGCTGCGGTGTCATGAAGTGGTGGGCGAACGCGCAGTCGGAACGTGCCAATAAGTACAATGATTGCACCGATGCCGTAGAGCGGCCCAACCATGAAGGCGCCGCCCGCAACAACGAGCGCACCGCTCGCAAGGCAGGTTGCGGCGTAGCTGGCGCTGGTGATTGCGCGCAGTGGCCCCCAGTCGCCTTTGACCTCAGCAAGCCGCTCCATGCCGATCGCATCGAGGAGCGGCACGATCCCAGCGCCTGCGAAGGCGGCGAGCATCGAACCCGGAATCCCCGCAGCAGGGCCGGCGGCGAACGCGAAGACGCCGATCGCAGTGGTCAAGATGGCAAGTCGAAATGCTGCGACGCGACCGAGGGTTGCGTCACCGAGGTGACCCCAGATCGGTGCGGCGGCGAGAGAGAGGATTGAGTTAATCGCGCCCACAAGCCCGATCGCCTCGAATGAGACGTCACGATCACGGAAGACGATCGAACTGAATGGGAGGTAGCAGGCCTGCATGATGCCGACCACGAGGTAGAGATACGAGGCGCGGCGCATTCCAGGTCGGAGCAACATGAAGTTCATGTCGCTACATTACTGGCTCGCTGTCGCCTCCGCCCTGTGCGCCATCGTTGCGCTCGCGAACGAGATTGACGAATCGCGTCTGGTCCTTGACGAAGTAGAGCTGGCCGGCGCCAGTTGGACCATTGCGGTGCTTGGCGATGCTGAAGTCAATCGCTTCGCCAACTGCATCAGCCTCCTCAACGCGATCCGCTTTGCGCCACAAGAAGATCACGACGTCGGCATCTTGCTCGATTGCCCCCGATTCACGAAGATCTGAGAGCCTCGGCTCCTTTGACTCGCCACGCATCTCGGTCTGGCGTGAGAGTTGGCTGAGCGCCAGCACAGGGATTCCAAGTTCACGCGCCAACGCCTTGAGGCCGCGCGAAATCTCGGAGACCTCCTGCACACGATTTGATTCGCGCCCTGAAGAGCCTGGCTGCATGAGCTGCAGGTAGTCAACGACGAGCAGGTCGAGTCCATGCTCCATCTTGAGCCGTCGCGCCTTCGTGCGCAGCTCCATCACCGAGATGCTCGCCGTGTCGTCAATGAAGATCTTTGCGCGCGAGAGACTCTCCATTGCACCAGCAATCTTTGGGAAGTCCATTTCGGCAAGGAAGCCGCTGCGCAACTTGAACGAGTCAATCTTTGTCACGCTCGAAAGCAAACGCAGCACGAGCTGCTCCTTGCTCATTTCGAGTGAGAAGACGCCGACCGACTTTCCTTCGCGCACTGCGGCGTACTCGGCAATGTTGAGGGCGAGCGATGTCTTACCAACCGACGGTCGCGCCGCAAGCACGATGAAATCGGAGGCCTGCAGCCCTTGTGTTTTGCTGTCGATGTCGGTGAAGCCGGTGCGCAGGCCCATGAGCTGTCCGCGGTTCTGGTGCAAATGATCGAGTCGCTCGTACGCTTGACCGAGCAGCGTTTCAAGTGCGGTGAAGCCTGACACTGTTCGTCGCTCGCTGATCGCGAAGAGTTCCGACTCGGCGCGGTCAATGGCCTCAATCGCATCAGCGGGATCTTCATAGCCGATCGATGCAATGCGACCAGCGGCGCTGATCAGTCCGCGCAGCACCGCCTTACGCTCCACGATCTTTGCGTACTGCTTGGCGTGCACTGCTGTTGGGGTGCGGTCACAGAGGTCGGCGAGAGCCGCGCGTCCACCGATCTCTTCAATCTGGCCGCGGCGCTCGAGCTCTTCGGAGACGGTGAGGATGTCGATCGGCTGGCGCTGTTCGTAGAGCGAGAGGACAGCGGCATAGACCTTGCTGTTCGCCGGCTTGTAGAAGTCGGACGCCTTGAGCGTTTCGGAGACCTCGGTAATCGCGTCGCCGTCGATCAGGATGGCGCCGAGTACGGACTCTTCAGCTTCGGAGGACTGTGGTGGGAGTTGGCTTGTCATGCTCGTATTCTCTCAGTCGCGCCGCGAAGGCTCTAGATGGATGCCCACAAATCTGCCTCAATCTCTCCACGAAGAGGGGATCGGGCCCCTTCGGCTGTGGATAAGTCGGCGCCCGGCGCCGAGGTGAGGGCTAGTGAACTCGGCGAAGAACGCCGACGAGCACACCCTGCACGTTCACGGTCGGGTAGTACATCGGCTTGTAGGCCTTGTTGGCAGGCTGGAGGCGAACCCGACCACTCTCGCGGAAGAGCTGCTTCAGCGTGACCTCGTTCTCTTCGACCTGGGCGACCACGATGTCGCCATCAGCGGCCACCTTGCTCGGCTTGATCACCACGTAGTCGCCGTCGGCGATCTGGGCATCGATCATGGAGTCGCCGCGAATCTTCAACAGGTAGGAGTCGGGGGTCGACATGAACTCTGGGACGGCGACCGTCTCGGAGCGCTCCTCGTAGGCCTCGATCGGCCCACCGGCGGCGATCTGCCCCACCACGACCAGCTCACGGGCGGCAATCGGCAGGTTCGTTGTCTCGAGCTCGCTGTCGATCTCTAGGAGGGAGCGGCCGCGGGCGGTGAGGCGCACGGAGCGCGAAAGGCCGGCGCCACGCTCGATCAGCCCCTCCTGCTCGAGGGTCTCAAGGTGGTGGTGCACCGCGGAGGGGGCAGCCAGACCGACCAGGTCGGCGATCTCCCGCACGGTCGGTGGCGTGCCGGATCGGCGAATCCCCTCGGCGATCGCCTGGAGGATTCTCGTCTTACGGTCCTGGTCATGTCGGGTCATAGGGGTATTAGAACGCCTGTTCGGAACTGTGTCAAGTGGGTGGCACAACTAGTCGTCGGAAGCGCCAGCGCTGGTGCTAGTCTCCCGCGTGGTTAGAGAGGTGCGAGCCCTTGCTCCACCCTGGCCGCTGAGGAGGGGCAATGTCATCGAAGCCGTCACTTCGGAACGCGCTGATCGCGCTTGTGGTCTGGGTCGTTATCACCATCGGTGGCGGGCTACTTCAGGCGGGTGGGCCGTCGAGCCTGGACGGACTTGTGAGCGGCGGCATTGTTTGGGCGATCCCCCTGGCGGCGCTCTTCCTCCTTGTGACCTACCGCGGGAAGTGGGATCAGCTTGGCCTCAGCACTTCGGGTTCGTGGCGCGAAGCGCGACCCGTCGTGATCGCCGTTGCGCTCCTGTTGGTCTTGGCAGTTGCGAACGGCTTGCCAGCATCAAGCGTTCTGATCTTCCTCGCGATCAACTCACTGGCCGTCGGCATTTCGGAAGAGCTTGCCTTTCGGGGCGTGGCACTTCGAGCGCTCCGAGGCACATACCCTGTGCGCCGCGCAGTACTCATTAGCGCTATCGCGTTCGGTGCGGTTCATTCGCTGAACGCCATCGTGACGGGCGACCTAGCCGGCGCGGTCACTCAGTCAATTTTTGCAATCGGCATGGGGATGTGGGCGGCGAGCATTCGCGTTCGCACTGGATCACTCTCGTTGCCGATTCTGCTGCATGGGCTCTGGGATCTAGCGTTGTTTATTGCGCTCCACGGCCCAGCAGGCTCACCGTTGCTTCTGGTGGCCTCTCTCTCAGCGATCATCTTTGCGGTTGGGCTCGGCGTATGGGGCTGGCGATCGGTGGGGGCTGAACCCTCCCGTTAACCGACCCAGCCGTGTTGGGCTGAAAGGATCGGCACCGTCGAGACATATACCCTTTACCGATACTGCAAGATTGGGGGGTAGGTGAAGGACGCAGGTGAGCTCGAGGCGTTAATCGATCGCGTGTACGAGCCGACCCGGCGATATGCCCTGCGCCGAGCGCCGCCAGACGAGGCCGAGGACGCCGTCAGCGAAACCATGCTGCTCCTCTGGCAACAGCCCGATCGAATCCCCAAGGGGTCCGAGGTTGGATGGGCCATTGGCGTCTGCCGCAAGGTCCTCGCCAACATTCGTCGCAAGCGCCTCCGGCGCGAATCCCTCCTTGGCAGATTCGTGACCCAACTCCTCCCCGCCACCCCCGCCCCCGTGATCTCTCGTGAGCCCGAGATCTCGGCCGCCCTCAGCGCGCTCCCAGAGCGGGATCGTGAGGCCCTCCTCCTTGCCGTCTGGGATGAGCTCCCCGCCCGTGAGGTGGGGAAGGTCCTGGGGGTCAGCGCCAACGCTGCAGCCATTCGCATCCACCGGGCAAAGCGCCGCATGCGCGAACTGCTGAAAGAGGAGTGAAAGAGTGGCGGCCTAGGCGACATAGAGAGAGTAGGCGCAGGTTCGATGCGCAAACAACGTGAGCAGCTGGAGGTAGATCGTGGACCCATTAGAGAGACTGAAGCAGGCGGACCCAGCGCGAGGTGCTTCCAACGCTAGCCGCACAAAGCGGGCGACGCTTACAGGGCAACTGGCACAGCAACAGCCGGGCGCGACTGCGCAAGTTGCGCCACGACGCTCCTTTGTTGTGCCGATTGCCATCGCCGCGGCACTCGCCATCTCGGTGATTGGTTTCGCTCAACCAAGTCGCGCCACGCTGGCCTGGAGTCCAACTGCCGACGCTAGCCCTCTCGCCCCTTCTGCTGAATTGAAAACGGTGTGTACGGATGGAATGCCGATTACAGCGCAGCAGCTCGATCTGCTCTCCGATGAATCACTCGACCTCGTGGATACACGTGGCAACGCGAGCCTCGTTGTCTGGTCAACTCCTGCACTCCGATTGCACTGCATGCTGCTGAGTGACGATTCAGGAGCGCTGGTCCGAGGCCCAGCGATGCTCAGTGAACCTGCTGCGCAGAACAGTGCGCAGCTGAATATTGAATTCATGGCGGGAACAGAGTGGATGGGCGAGATGGTCATGGTGCTCTCGGGTCAGGCGCCAGAGGGAACCGTTGATGTCGCTGTCGTTGGTCAGGAGTCCGAAGACTTCTCTGCATCGGTAAACAGCGCCGGTCAATTTGCGGTGTGGTGGCCATCGACCAGCGGACAGGTGACAGGGCGAGTTGTTGCCCGAGACGCAGAGCTGAACGAACTCGCCTCTCTCGAACTTGCTGATTACTACAAAGACTCCGGAGCGCGACAGACTGCGCCACCCGCTGATGGAGCAGGTGACGGAACAGATTCGGATCCAACGTCAGAGATGCCCGGCGGCGACATGCTGGATCTCAAACGCCCGCTACCACCTGTTGGGGGTGGAGACGGCAGCTTTGAGCCAGCACAGATCACGAACGTCCGAGTACCAGC
>JBAXLC010000036.1:0-7563 GCA_037135015.1 bacterium
GCAGATCGTGGAGGCTGAGGGGGCCGACGTGTCGGCTGAGGCGCTCAAGCTCATCGCGCGGCGGGCGGCTGGTAGCATGCGCGACAGCCAGTCGCTCCTGGAGCAGCTGCTCGGGTCGGCCAGCGGGAAGATCGGCGTCGATGATGTGCATGCGCTGATCGGGACGGGCCGCGAGGAGCGGATCGGCGAACTCGTCGTCGCTCTGGCCGGGCGTGATGCGGCCCGCGCGCTAGCGGTACTCGAGGCCTCGCTCGAGGGCAGAGCCGACGGCGGTGGCGTGCTCGAGCAACTCCTCGCCGCACTCCGCGACTGCCTGCTTGCGAGCGTGGGCTGCGAGGCGTCGCTCCTCACGCAACGCCTCTTCGTCCGCCTCGGTTGGTCCATCTGGGGCACGCGGATCACGCGGCACTACATCATCAGAGCCGCCAAGTTCTGCAGCAAGCGCGAGACGCGGCGGTCGACCTTTAGCCGGGAAGCGCCCCTCAACGAGGTTCGCGGCAAAGACGACGGGGAACTCCAGCCCCTTCGCCTGGTGGATGGTGAGGAGCGCGACCGCATCAAGGTCGGGATCAACATCAGCGGCCGACGGGTCATCCCCCGCCTCACCGAGCTCCTCGAGATAGCGCACCAGGAATGGAGCGCGATCGAGTTCCAGGAGTCGACTGCGAGAGCGCACCACATCGAAGAGGCGCCCGATGTTGCGAATTCGCTCGTCGGACTCTGGCGTTGCTTCTCGGGTGAGCTCGGCGAGCAGGCCCGACTCACGGAGCCAGCGATAGAGCACCTCGCCGCTCGTGCGCTCCACGCTCTCTTGCACCACGCCGGCGAGACGTTCCAAGAGCCGTTCAGTAGCCTCATGCCCCGCCCCAACCGTTGCAAGGCTCTCGCGCAGCGAGGCGTGGTCGCGACGCGACTTACCAACGGCGGCGGCCAGGATCGTGGGTGGCACCTTGAAGCGCGACTCTGCGGCGATGAGGAAGAGTGGTGCCGCAGCATCTGGGTCGGCCGCATGGCGTAGGCCTGCCAAGAGGAGGCGCACCTCGGGGCGATCGTAGAGACCGGCAGCGCCGCTTGAGCGCCACGGAATGCAGAGCATATTGAGGCTGCGCCCGACCTCCACGCTGTCGACGTTCGCGCGCACGAGCACCGCGTGATCGCGGGCTCGTCGCCCACCCGCGATGGAGTCGCGGATCTCCGCGGCAATCCAATCGGCCTCGTTCGCCGTCGTCCGGAATCGGCGGAAGGTGACCGGAGGCGCATCGCCGGGCATCCCCTCTGGGGTGAGCTCCTTTGAGATGCCGAGGCGAACTTCAAGTCGATGCGGGTCGTTGAAGCGAATCAGACGTCGCGCGGCGGTGAGCACAGAGCCAGTGCTTCGGTAGTTCTTCGTCAAGACCACCTTGCTCGCGTCGGGGTACCGCTCGGTGAAATTCAGAATATTGCTGATCGCTGCGCCACGGAACCGATAGATCGACTGGTCGTCATCGCCGACGACGGTGAGATTGCGCCGCCCGTCCGAGAGAAGATCCACCAGCGCCCCCTGCAGTCGGTTCGTATCTTGGTACTCATCCACCAAGATCCAGCGATGCTGCTCCCGCGCACGTGCGGCCACAAGGGGGTCGTCGCGCAGCAACTCATAGGCGCGCAACACCTGATCGCCAAAATCGAGCAGGCCACGCTCATTCAGGATCGTGCGGTAGGTGCGTAGCGCTGCGCTGAGTTCGCCATGTTCGGTGGCGAGTAGGTCCACGGCGTCGGCATACGAGACAAGGTTCCGCTGAAGTTCGAGATCGGCGGCTGTCGTTGCGGCGCTGCGCGCCTCCAACGCCTTGGCTTGCAGGCTGTCCGCAAACTCTTGGATCTGATCGGGACCGAGCGCCTCATCCTTTGCGCGCGAGAAGTAGCCGGCGATGTCGCCGAGGAAGCGCGTCGGATCGCCGAGTGGCAAGAATCGCTTGAGGCCAAGATCAAAGAGATGCTCGCGAAGGAGCAGAACGACTTCGGCGCGCCCCAGCACGCGCAACTCGCCGGAGAGGCCGAGCCGATGTGCATTGGCACGGAGCAGCTCATCGCCAAAGGCGTGGAAGGTTTTGATTGGGGTTGTGGCGTAGCCGTAGGGAACGAGGCGATCTACGCGGCCTTGCATCTCTTCAGCCGCACGCTCAGTAAAGGTGAGCGCCAGGATCTCTTCCGGTTCGGCGCGCTTTTCGGCGATGAGCCAGGCGACGCGGCGCGTGATGACTTGCGTCTTTCCTGTACCCGCACCGGCGACGACGAGGAGTGGCCCTTCGCCGTGTGTGACGGCGGCGTACTGCTCGTCGTTTAGATCATCAACAAGGTGGGCGATCGTTGGCGTTGGTGCCGTGGGGCGCTTCGGCGTAATCCCTGACCAGACCGGGATCTGCGATCCACCTTCGCGCTCGCCCGCACCCGAGGCGCGCGGCGTCACCGTTGTGGAGCGCTGTAGGCGGGTTGTGCCAGGGCGGCAGCGATTGCCGCCGACTCCTCTTCACCCAGGGTCCCCTCGCCCCGACCCTCAATGACGCGCTTCACGTAGATTCGTGTCCCCACTCGTGCATGCAGCGACGTAATCACCACGCCACTCCCTGTCGCATCAAGCAGCGCAAGCGCAGAACTTTGGCCGCCGCCGACATCCTCAAATGCCTGGAACTGGACGAGGCCCATGCGACTTAGTGCGCCGGGAGCAGCCGCTTCGAGGGCGGTGAGGCGCGTCGCAGCAACCTGCGATGAAGCCCCCTGCTGGGCAACCCGCTCGAGCACCTGGGCGAATCGCTGCTCGGCGGTCAGTGCCTCACTCCCCGAGACCAGAGCCGCGTAGTCGGCGCGGAGGCGACGGAGATTGCGGACCGAGATCAGGGCGATGAGGAGGGCGAGCAGGGCAACGAGCACCCCCGCGACGCCGATGGCAACGAGCTCTTGGCTATCCACGGCTGCATCCTATCAGCCCCCGCCGCCCCCTCGACCTGGGTCAGGTATCCTCTGCGAACGATCCTGTAAGGAGGAGTCATGGCAAAACGAGAGAAGCGCTTCCGCCCCGACCAGCGCCCGAAGCTGAAGCCGCATGCTGACGCGCCCAAGCGAGGCCTCACCCCCGCCGAAGAGGCTGCTGCGGCCGCCTATGAGGCGACGCTCGTAGCCCCGAAGAGTACCGTCGTTACGGGCATCTCTGCACCAATTGGTAGCCGGGCAGCATCGACTCAGCGACTCACAGCCGAGATCGCCGAAGAGATGCCCATCGTGCGCCGCGACCTTCGCCGCATCTTGCTGACGTACGGCGCGATGCTTGCACTGCTCGCCGCGATCTGGTTCGTCGCGACCACAACTGGCTTCGTCGCCGCCTAGTTCGCGACTACGCCCCTCGCAACGCGAGGGACGAATACTCCTAGAGCGAGCGCCCGATCGCCGCGCCAAGCAGTGCGCACAGGGCACCAAGCGCCACCGAGCCTACCGCGTAGGCCGCTGCACCCACCGCATCCCCCGCCGTCAGGAGACGTGAGAGCTGCACGGAGAGCGCAGAGAAGGTGGTGAATCCCCCGAGAAGGCCAGTGATGAGGAGTGGCCGCAACTCCGCTGGCACCATGGAGCGCTCGACGATCAGGGTCACCAAGAGCCCGGCGAGGAGGGAGCCGAGTACGTTGATCATGAGGGTGCCGTACTCCGCGAGCCAACCTGCTCGAGCAACAGCCTGATCCATTAGTGCGCGCGCCACAGCGCCGAACGCGCCGCCGAGGGCAACGAGCAGCAGCTCCACGCCGCTCATGGTGCCAAGACCTCGTCCATGAAGCTGCGACTCTTCGGCTCAGCCCCGAAGAGAAGGTGCACCGCACCGCGCAGCGCCCAGCTGACCTCACGTTGGGGGGCGGCTGGCAACGTGAGCGCACCGAGCTCCTCTGGCGCAAATCGTCGCAGCGCTCGCATCAGTCGCAACGCATCGCTAGAGAACGCCCCTCCAATCGCATGCGAATCACAGCGGATACCAGCCCCCTCTGCATCCCAGCGGAGGGCTTCGCCAGCAACGGGCGCCCGGCCGCATTCAAGGCAGACGTCAAGTTCCGGGCCCTGCCCCGAGGCGTCAAGGAGCGCCAGTTCAGCCCAGCGCGCCACGAGCGCATCGGGGGCGCCGGACTCCAAGAGATCCCAGGCGTGTAGGAGCAGCTCATAGAGCTCGGGTTCGGGCTGCTCATCGCTCGTGCCACGTTCGACCAACTCCGCGACGTACCAGGCGACCGCTGCACTGCCGAGTCGGCTGCGCAAGTTGAGCCAGACTCGCACGCTGCGTACCTGGGTCACGGTATCGAAGGTTCTCCCCGTGATCAGGGCAAGGTCAAGCTCGGCGAATGGCTCCACCCCGCCGCCCAGTCGACTCGTCGGCTTGCGGACCCCTTTGGCGATCGCCTTGAACTTGCCGCGTGTCGCGGAGAGGAGGGTGAGCACGCGATCGGCTTCGCCGAGGCGGAAACGGGAGGTGACGATGGCCAGCGACGTAGTGCTTTGACGTGCAGGCATGATGCGCAGGGTAGCATTGACCCACAGCCGCGCCGCGTTCAAACGCGCCGGGCAAGAGGTAAGGGGGACGCGTGAGCGAGCAGCAGCAAGGGACGGAGGGAGACCTCCTCAGCCTGAACCTCGACGAACTGGTCGCCGCAACCGATCGAACCATCCTTGATCTACTCACCGAATGGGAGGAGCCGATTACGGCTGCCATGTACGAACAGATTCGCTATCACTTGGGCTACGCCGATCCCGCAGCGCGACCTGGAAAGCGCATGCGCCCCCTCCTCGGCCTCCTCACCTATGCCTCAATCTCGCCAGACTGGGAGCGCGCACTCCCCGGCGCCGCGGCGGTAGAGCTCGGACATAACTTCTCACTCGTTCACGACGACATCGAAGATGGCGACGCCGAGCGACGTGGCCGACCAACACTCTGGGTTCGCGATGGCGTCCCTCAGGCAATCAACACGGGCGATGCGCTCTTCACGATTAGCCGCGTCGCGCTACACCACCTCACCACCCTCGGCTTCTCTGACACCAAGGTGCTCCGCCTCATGAAGCTCTACGACGAGACCTGCCTCCGCCTCTGCGAGGGGCAATTCATCGACATCGCCGCGAGTGCACGCACAGAGATGCAAAGCGTTGAGCACTACTTTGAGATGATCGGCCGCAAGACCGCCGCCCTCATCTCTGGTTCGGTCGAATCTGGTGCGATCCTTGCCAGTGATGACGAAGAGGTGATCCGACGTTTCCGTAACTTCGGCTGGGCACTCGGACTCGCCTTTCAAATCAACGACGACCTTCTCGGCATCTGGGGCGACGAGGCGGCCACAGGGAAAGAGGCCTCCGATCTCGCCCGCCACAAGAAGACGCTCCCCGTACTCCACGCCATGGAGCAGGCGAGCCCCGCCGATCGCGCGGTGCTCACCAACCTCTACGCCGAGGCGAATCCAGGTGCCGAGTCAGTCGCCGCAGGCCTGCAGGTACTTGAGCGCACTGGATCCCGTGAGTACACCCGCATGCAGGCGCAGGAGTGGCGCGCTAAGGCGATCAGTGAGATTCGCAGTCTCTCGCAGCTCAACCCACGCGCCGTGGCGAAACTTGAAGAGATTATTGACCGGGTGATCTCCGCCTAATCAGCGTCGGGCTTGGTGGCCCCTGCATCCCAGATCACGCGTACCTTGCCGACGCGACGGCCAGTCACCTTGATGACGGTGATTCCAAACGGGTCAACCGCTACCGTGTCGCCCACAACGGGAACGCGGCCGATGCGGTGATAAACGAATCCTCCTACCGTGTCGTACTCCTCGTCGTCCTCAAGCTCCAGTGGTGGATTGACGAGCTCCCCAAGCAGATCGATGTCTGCTCGGCCATCGAGGATCGCCTCGCCGTCGCGGACCATCACCTTCATCGGCTCCTCTTCGTCAAACTCGTCCTGAATCTCACCGACGATCTCTTCGAGGAGGTCTTCAATGGTCACGAGGCCCGCGGTCCCACCGTACTCGTCGAGAACGATCGCCATGTGCACGCGACGACGCTGCAACTCGTGGAGCAAATCGTCGACCGATTGCGACTCCGGCACGAAGAGCGCCGGGCGCATGATGTCGCGCAGCCGTGGACGTGGGCCACCCGCCGCAATAATGCGAAGAAGGTCTTTTGCATACAGGATGCCGACGATGTGGTCGACCGACTCCTTGTAGAGCGGCGTACGACTATGTCCCTCGGTGAGCACCAGCGTGACGGCATCATCAAAGCTCGCCTCCTGGTCGATCGCCACGATATCGATGCGCGGCACCATGACCTCGTGCAGCTTGGAGTCGCTAAGCGACATCACCGCACTGATCATCTGCTCCTCTTCGGCCTCAAGCACCCCCTGCTGGCTCCCCTGCTCCACGATCAGGCGGATCTCGGCGGCTGAGAGCTCTGGGGTGCGCGTGGGGTCAATGCCGAATGGCTTCGAGATGATCTTGGTGAGCAGCACGAGCACCGCTACCAGCGGACTGACGATCTTGGCGAAGAGGGTGATCGGCCCGGAGACCGCGAGGGCAATGCGGTCGGGATTGGCGAGGGCGAACCCCTTTGGGATCAACTCGCCAAGCACGATAGAGACCACGGAGACGATGAAGGTGACGAGGAGGAGTGCGATCGTGTCCGCCTGGTCAGCAATGAGCGCAATCCCTCGCAGCGGCTCAGCCACAACGGTCACGATGCTGACGGCGGCAACGGCAGAGGCGAGTGCCCCGAGGAAGGTGATCGCAACCTGGATCACCGCGAGGAAGCGCCCTGGATCGCGCATCAGTCGCTGGGCACGCTTGGCGCGGCGATCACCCGACTCCGCCAGCTCATCGAGGCGTGTGCGACGGACAGAGACAAAGGCGATCTCCGCACCAACGAAGAACCCGTTGATGAGAATCAGCAGCAGAATGACCAGGATGTCAGTGCCGAGCATCGTTACGCCTCCCGAATGATGCGAGCAGGAACGCCGACCGCCGTGCAGCCATCAGGGATATCGGCAAGCACCACCGTGCCGGCCCCAGTCTTAGCGCCAATGCCAATGCCTGCTGGCGCCACAATCAGAGTCCCCACGCCGGTAAAGGCATCGGCGCCAATCAACGTCTTGAGCTTCTTCACGCCGTCATAGTTCGCCGTGATGGTGCCCGCACCGATATTCGCGCGCTCCCCCACTTCGGCGTCGCCAAGATACGAGTGATGGCCAACCTTGGCGCCAGTGGCGAGGCTGGTAGCTTTTAACTCAGCAAAGTTCCCAACATGGCAGTTCGACGCAATGGTGCACCCTGGTCGAATGTGCGCGAACGGGCCAACGTCCACGTGTGAGGCAATGGCTGAGCTCTCGATCGCTGAAGAGCGAATGGTGCAATCTTCGCCGATCGAGGTCGCCTCAATCCGCGAACCGCTCCCGACTCGAGTCCGTGCCCCGATGCTCCTTGCCCCGAGGAGCGTCACGCCCGGCTCAATCACCGAATCCGCAGCGATCTCAACCTGCACGTCAATCCACGCCGTCGTTGGGTCGATCAGCGCCACACCGCGATC
>JBAXLC010000037.1:0-7516 GCA_037135015.1 bacterium
TAGCGACCAGTGGTCGCGGGGCGAACTACTCCTCGTCGGAGAGGATCCAGGCGTCAGTAGCGCGGGTGTACTCAACAAGACCACCCTCTGGGAACCAGAGTGCGATCTCTGCTGCCGCCGTCTCTGGTGCATCAGATGCGTGAATCAAATTCTTTGCGGTCTCGAGCGCGAAGTCGCCGCGAATGGTTCCTGGGGCTGACTCGTGTGGCTTCGTTGCGCCGACCATTGAGCGAACGACGGCGATGGCGTTCGGCCCTTCAAGGACCATCGCCACCACTGGGCCCGACGAGATGAATTCCACGAGGCCCTTGAAGAAGGGTCGTTGCGCATGCACGGCGTAGTGGGTCTCAGCGAGCTTGGCGCTCACCGGCGTGATCTTCAGGGCGACGATCTTAAGGCCGCGCTCTTCGAATCGCGTGATCACGCGGCCAGCAAGCTGGCGCTGAACGCCGTCTGGCTTGACGAGGACAAGGGTGCGCTGGCTGGTGCTCATAGGGGCAGGTTAGCCGATCTCGTTCGAGTGCGGTTGATCGTCGCTCGCCGTTGGCCATGCCCCAGTTGGTAGTTCAATCTGCACATACTGTTCGCCGCGGTATTCCAACCAGCTCTTCACGGGCGCAGCATCTGGAATCTGCGTGCCGGCCTGGTACTCAATCTCCACCGCATCGGCGCCGGAGCGCAGCACATAGCGAAGGTTCCCCGGCTCGCTGAGATCAAACTCGATGCTCTCAAAGGCATCAACATTGATGGTGATGGTGAGCGGTGTGAAGATTGAGGAGACCTCGGGGTCGTCGCCCAAGACCTCCTCGACCCAGCCGTGACCGCGGACGATCTGCTCGCCATCGCGAAGGTGGCGGTAGGAGACCGTCTGGTGCAGGAGGGGGCGGAGGATATTCGCCTTATCGGCGCGCTGCACGACGAGGCCTCGATTAACGAAGAGGCCGGGGGCGCGGTCGTGCTGTTCGTGATCCATGAGGGAGAGAGCCTACCGCAGAGCGGCTCCCCGCCGCACCCACGCCGCCCGCCCTATCATTGAGCGGTGCGCTACGCCGTTGATCTCGGGAATAGTGCGGCGAAGGCCGCCCTGCTTGACGGTGCCGTGGTGCGCCTCCCCGCCCCTACTGATCCCCGCGACGCCGTCGCCTGGGGCGGTGTTGCGGCCGAGTTGATCGCAGCGATCCGCGCCGATGCGCAGCGCGCAGGTGAAGCGGCAATCCTCCGTGTAGCGAGCGTGGTGCCAGCCGGCGCCGAGGCGCTCCGCGCCGTGGCGAAGAGCGCGGATCTCTCCATTGAGTTCGTGAGCGTGGCCGATGTTCCGCTCGAGCTGGCACTCACCCCACCGGCCCAGATCGGCATCGACCGTCTCCTTGCCGCGTGGCTCGCCTATACGGAGTACGGCGCCCCCGCAGGGCGCGGCGCGATTGCGGTGACCCTCGGCACAGCACTGACCCTCACCTGCGTCGATCGAAGTGGCCGCCTCATTGGCGGCGCGATCACCCCCTCTCCCGTGCTCGCCTCCCGCGCCCTGGCGAGCGGCGCCGCCGCACTCCCACTTGTTGCCATCTATGACGAGAGCCCCGATCTCGCTGGGCCGATTGGCGCCAACACCGCCGAAGCGCTCAGTGCCGGAATTCTTCGCGGTGCGCGCGGTGCCCTCACCGCGCTGATCGCGGAGTCGATCGAAGAGATGTCGCGCCGAGATCCGAGTGCGCCGACTCCTGCCGTCGTGTTGAGCGGCGGTGCGGCGCTCGCCGGTTGGTGCGCCACGGTTGCCGCGGATCATCGCGATGCCGAATATGTGCTGCGCGCAATCCACGCACTCCCCGCAGCGGTGCGCGCATGAGCAAGCGCCTGGCCGGACGACTCGTCGTTCTTGGCATCACCGGCTCCATCGCCGCCTATAAGTCGCCAGAGATCGTGCGTGCACTGCGCGCCGAGGGTGCCGATGTGCAGGCGCTCCTCACCCCAGCTGCCACGCGGTTCGTCTCACCGCTCACCCTGCGCACACTCACAGGGCACGCCGTTGATGCCGATCTCCTTGACCTGCTCCCCGACGGTCGCATCGGCCACATCGTTGCCGCCGACTCCGCCGATGCGATCCTGATCGCGCCGGCAACCGCACAGTGGATCGGCGCCATGGCGAGCGGTCTCGCCGGAGATGTAGTCACCGCCGCCTGCCTCGCCACTACGGCACCCGTGATCGTTGCCCCAGCAATGGATGGCGAAATGTGGGCGCATGCTGCCACGCAAACAAACGCGACGCGGCTACGTGACGACTTTGGCTACACCCTTGTTGCGCCGGAGAGTGGCCCGCTCGCGAGTGGCGCGACGGGCGTCGGTCGCCTCGCCGAAACTGCAGCAATCATTGCTGCCGTAGTGGCTGCTATCGGAGCCGCGCCGATTCGCGAGCCGAACGAGAGCCGCCGTCCACCAGCGGTACCCGCTGGTGATCTTTCTGGTCGACGGATCGTGGTTACTGCGGGTGGCACCGAGGAGCCGATCGATGCGGTGCGCATCTTGGCGAATCGCTCGTCAGGTCGCCAGGGGATCGCCCTTGCCGAGGCGGCGCGCGATCGTGGCGCCGACGTCACCCTCATCGCCGCGCGTGTCAGCGTGCCGCTCCCTGAGGGTGTCACCATCGTGCGCGCCATGAGCGTTGACGCGCTCGATGCTGCACTGCGCAGCGCGCTCCTCGCCGCACCGAACGGCAGCGCAACAACCCCCGCCGATGCGCTCATCGCCACCGCCGCCGTCTCTGACTTTCGCGTTGCGGGCGGCCCGCTGACCGAGAAGCTGCGTCGCGATGGCGAGATCACGCTACGCCTCACGCCCACCCCCGACCTACTCGCAGGCGTCGCGCAGGCACTCGGCGCACGTTCCACGCGTCAGACGCTGCTCGTGGGCTTCTCGGCAGAGGCGAGTGCCACGCCGCGGGCGCGCGAGAAGTTGCAGCACAAGGACCTCGACCTCATCGTCGCCAACGACGTCACGGCGCCTGGCATTGGATTTGAGAGCGCCGAGAATGCGGCAGAAATCATTGGGGCCGACGACCTCGTTACCCGTGTCGGCCCTGCGCCGAAGCGTGTCGTGGCCGACGCGATCTTGGACCGAGTGGCGGCACTCCTCTCAGCGCGAGCGAGTTGATGGCGCGGCACACCGTTGCCGATATGCGCGCCGTCCACGCCGCGGGTGGCCACTTCGCCGTCGTCACCGCATGGGATCGACCCACCGCTGAGTTCGCCGAGGCGGCTGGGATTAAATTCGTACTCGTGGGTGATTCACTCGCACAGGTTGCGCTCGGATATGAATCTACCGTTCGCATTGGAATGAGCGAGATGCTGCATCACACCGCCGCCGTAGTGCGCTCAACCAGCACCGCACTGGTGATCGGCGACATGCCCTTCCTTTCGTACGTTGATGTGCCAAGTGCATCCGAGAACGCTGCGCGATTCATTCGCGATACTGGCGCCGGTGCTGTGAAGCTCGAGGGTGGCGTGGCCATGGCCCCCATCGTCGCTGCCCTGGTGCGCAGTGGCGTTCCCGTGATTGGGCACATTGGCTTCACGCCGCAGTCGTCGCTGAATGAGAGCAAGCCGCGCGCGAAGGGTCGCCTCCCCGAGGCGGCGGCGGCACTCCTTGAAGATGCGATCGCCCTGCAGGAGGCCGGCGCATCGGCGATCGTGATTGAGCTCGTGCCACAGGAGCTTGCAGCCGCCATCACCAGCCGCCTGACGATTCCAACGATCGGCATCGGCGCGGGTGCCGGCTGCACCGCGCAGGTGCAGGTGCTCCCCGATCTCCTCGGCCTGCTCGGCGGCACTGCGCCACGTCACGCTGGGCGCATCGCCAACCTTCGTGACGAGGCGATTGCCGCACTCACCACCTGGCGGACGAGCGTGGAGGCGGGAGACTTCCCCGCCGCAGCGCAAGCGATCGCCGCTGACGCAACGCTCATCGCCGCCCTCGACGAGCTCCCGCGTTAGCTCAGTCGTAGAGTGATGCGCACCGTCACCACTCGCGCAGAGCTCGAGCAGACACTCGCTCAGCTCCCCCGCCCTGTTGCGCTGGTACCCACGATGGGGGCGCTCCACGCCGGCCATGCCGCGCTCATCGCCGCCGCGCGCCGCACCGCTGCAACCGTGGTGGTCTCGATCTTCGTTAATCCACGACAGTTCGGATCTGCCGCTGATGTGGCGCGATATCCGCGCACGCTCGAAGCCGACCAGCAGCTTGCCGAGGCGACCGGTGCAGACCTCCTCTTCGCCCCCAGCGTTGACGAGATCTATCCGCCCAATGAGCCACTCGCCAACGTTGAGCCAGGGCCACTCGCCAGCCGACTTGAGGGTGCGTCACGGCCTGGGCATTTCACGGGCGTGGCGACCGTTGTCTCGCGACTCTTTGATCTAGTGCACCCCGATCAGGCTCTCTTCGGCGCGAAGGACGCACAGCAGGTGCGCGTCATTGAATGGATGGCAGCGGAGCGGAGCGATCACATCGTGATCCACCGCGTCGCAACCGTGCGCGACGCTGATGGTCTTGCGCTCAGTTCACGCAATCAGCTGCTCTCAGCAGCGGGCCGCGCCGCCGCTGCACAATCAATCCCCGTCGCCCTCTCGCTCATCGCCGAGGCGTATGCATCTGGCGTTACGAGCGTTGCCATGCTGCGGGCACTCGCCGAACGGGTGATCGCCACCGAACCGAGCCTCTCGCTCGACTACCTCGACTTTGCTGAGAGCGCAACGCTCGTGCCACTTGCAGAAGAGGCACAGGTGGGTGATGCCGCATCTGGCGAAGTGCTCGTCTCGCTCGCCGCCGTTGTAGATGATGTGCGCCTGATTGACGCGATAACGCTCCCGTAGGGGCGCCGCTTAGCGCGTTGGAACTGCCCGCGCCGCGGCGAGGATGCGCTCCACGTCAAGGGAGCCGGCAACCAGCTGCTTGATCTCTTCAATCTTGCGCAGGTCTTCAGGGTGGGTCTTCACCAGTAGATCGTGCACCTTTGCAGCAACGCTGTAGGTATCGCCCTCCATCAGCACTGCGAAGATGTTCGCCTTACGAATCAGCTCCAGCACGCGTGCGCTCGGTCGATAGCCGCCGCTGAGCACGAAGCCAAGCGGTCGGTTCGGATGATCTTGCCCGTCAAGCCAGAGGTTGGTAAGGACCTCGATGACGTCCTCGCGATCACCAGGGACCACCACGAGGGCGCTATCGCCGATGCGCTGCATCACATGCTCTGGCTGCATTGCGGCAACGGAGACGCGGCCGATGATCGCGTCCATGTCACGACCTGGCCAGAGCGTCTCACCTTGCAGCCCGTCTTCAATGATCGCCAGCGTGGGGTTCGAGAGAATCTGTCGATACGGAAGGACGCCGAGGAGCGGAATCCCGTGGCGCGCGAGCCCCTTCTCAAGGAGGCGCGGTAGCTCTGGCTGCAGATCAAGATCGACCTTGTTCACAATGGCGCCGGCAACCTCAACGCCGCGCGCGGCGAAGAGCGCTGTGTTCAGCACGATCTCGTCGATCGGTCGGCCGATACCACCCTCGCTCACGATGATCACCGGCGCACCGAGCAGCGCGGCAACATCGGCGTTGCTCAAGCCGATCACCGCACCAACGCCCGCATGCCCTGTCCCCTCAAGCAGCAGCAGTTCGTGCCTCTGGGCAAGCTCAACCTGGGCGGCGATGATCTTCGCACCGAGGTCTTCCACGACCTGCCCCTCGATCACCTTGCGCGTGAAGCCGCGCGGAATCTGCACCGGAGAGAGAAGCGCGACCGCATCGGTCAGGTCAAAGACACCACGCATCAGCGCGGCATCTTCGTCGGCGGGGGTGTCGTCAATGGTGATCCAGCGCTGGCCGACCGGCTTCATGAATCCCGCATCCAGCCCTTGCGCGCGGAAGGCGGCAAAGAGTCCGAGTGAGGTGGTCGTCTTGCCGCGGTTCTGTCCCGTCGCGGCGAGGAAGAGCTGCCGTGCGCCCGCGGCGCCGGTCATCGGGTTACGCCTCTTCGCGCGGCGCGGTGCGACGCTCGATCAGGTTGACCGCCTCTTTGAGGCGCGTCACCGACTCCTGGTCAACATCCTCACGGCTGATGTGTGTGCCGAGCTTGTCGAGCACCTCGGCGGCTACTTCAAGGAAGACATTGGCGTCAGCGATAAAGAACTCCGACTCGTTGCTGTAGCGCACAAAGGTGAGTCGCCCCTGCAACGTTCGTCGGTCGTCGGCGTGGGCCACCTGTGTGGTGAAGTTGTGCCCCTGAATGCCGTCGGGGTTCGAGAGGAAGCTCAGCGCGTTGTCGATCGCCAGGCCGAAGCGTGCGCGCCAGCCGGCGAGTCGATCGACCACCTCGGCCGGCAGTCGTAGTTCCGTCACCTCGTCGAAGACCTCGGGGGCCGCCGTGAGTGCGGTCACCAGGGTCGAGCCCTGGCGCTGACCGAGCATCGCCTGCAGCGAACGCTCGAGCGTGACCACCTCGGCGTCGAAGTGGCTCGAGGTGATCAGGTCAACGAGCAGATCCTCAACGTTGTCGAGCGCCGACCCTTCGGTGAGCG
The DNA here is from genome assembly GCA_037135015.1 of bacterium. GTDB lineage: Bacteria > Chloroflexota > Limnocylindria > Limnocylindrales > Limnocylindraceae > Limnocylindrus. The sequence continues at coordinate 6,552 of JBAXLC010000037.1, forward strand.
CGGCGGCAAGCGCGAGGATCTCCTCGCGAAAGAGAAAGCGCTCTTCGTGGTCTAGGCCAGCCATGTGCGCATCCTAGCGCGCAGGGGGGTTACGGGTAGATACCCCGCACCGTCATGGCATCGGCAACACGCTGCACCGAGAGGAGATAGGCACCTGTGCGCAGGTGGCTCTTCTCCTTCTGGGCCATGTCGTAGACCTCGTGGAAGGCGCGGACCATCTTCTTCTCAAGGCGAATGTTGACCTCTTCCTCTTCCCAGAAGTCGCGGTTCAGGTCCTGCACCCACTCGAAGTAGCTCACCGTCACACCACCTGCGTTGCAGAGGATGTCAGGGATCACCATTGCGCCGTTCGCAAAGAGAATGTCATCGGCCTCTGGGGTCGTCGGCCCGTTGGCCGCCTCAGCGACGATCTTCGTCTTGATCTTCCCCGCATTCTCCGCCGTAATCTGATTCTCGAGGGCCGCTGGAATGAGCACGTCACAGGCAATCTCCAAGATCGCTTGGTTGCTCACTGGCGTAGAGCCAGCAAAGCCAACGACGCTCCCCGTCTTCTTCTTATGTGCGTCAACTGCGTTCAGGTCAAGCCCGGCTGGATTGTGAATACCGCCGCTGCTGTCGGAGACGGCGATCACCTTCGAGCCAAGCTCGCTGATCAGTCGTGCGGCAATGGATCCGGCGTTGCCGTATCCCTGCACCACCACTGTCGCACCCTTGAGGTTCAGGTTGATCTTGCCCGCCGCTTCGCGAATGCAGAAGACTGCGCCGCGCGCCGTTGCCTCGTTGCGGCCCTTTGAGCCGCCGAGCGCAATCGGCTTGCCGGTGACGACACCAGGAACGGTGTAGCCAACGTGCATGGAATAGGTGTCCATCATCCAGGCCATCGTTTGGCTGTTGGTGTTTACGTCTGGCGCCGGAATATCGGACTCTGGCCCAATGATGACGGCGATTTCGGTTGTGAAGCGTCG
>JBAXLC010000038.1:0-7510 GCA_037135015.1 bacterium
CAGCGACGGTTCGCGGCTTGCGGCACTCCAGGCGAAGAGCGGAATCAGCGACACACCAAGGGCGAAGGGGAGGAACGAGGCCCAGGTTCGCTTGATGCCCACGTCGTAGAGGTAACCGAGTGTTGCCCCAAGCGCCGCAAGCTGCAGGCTGAGCGCCCCCAACATGCTCGCCGCGCCGAGACCGATCGCGGCACCTGTTGCGATCACAGTTCGGGCCGTACGTTCGCTCACCTCGCCCGTGGCCAGTGGCTTCTCCACTCGCCCGTGATCAGTTCCGCGATCAAGGAGGTCATTGAGCGCCCCAATCGATGTGTGCACGCCGAGCATCGTGATTGCTGCCAGGGCGGCTTGATCCACCCTTCCACCGGCCACAAGGGTGAGGCCCGCCGCAACGACCGCATTCAGTGTCGTCGGGAGCGGGTGTGCTAAGCGAATTAACGCGGGAAGGCTGCTCATAGAGCGAGCCTACCCTGAGAGGGGTAGGATTGCGAACATGGCACCTACCCCCGCAATCGTCGTTACGGACCTCGTCAAGCGCTACAAGGGCGCTGACCGTAACGCCGTTGATGGTGTCTCCTTCTCCGTTGAGCAGGGATCCCTCTTCGCCCTCCTCGGGCCGAACGGCGCTGGTAAAACCACGACGATCAGCATCCTTACGACCACACTCGCCGCAACCTCGGGGAGCGTACAGATCGCGGGCGCCGACCTGGCGCAGGACCAGTCGGAGGTTCGCCGCCGCGTTGGCATCATCTTCCAGAAGCCGTCGCTCGATCGCGCCCTGACCGGCGAGGAGAACTGCCGCTTCCACGCTGCCCTCTACGGTGCCTACGCCTATCGCCCATCGTTCTCGCTCATGCCACAGGAGTACCGCGACCGTGTCGTCGAGCTCGGCGCACTCGTTGGCCTCGACCGCGATGATCTCTTTAAGAAGATCTCCAAGTATTCCGGCGGCATGCGTCGCAAGCTTGAGATCGCCCGTTCTCTGCTGCACAAGCCGCAGGTGCTCTTCCTCGACGAGCCGACCGTTGGCCTCGATCCAGAGTCGCGTCGCTCGGTGGCCGGCTACCTCGACGCCATTCGTCGCAGCGAAGGAACGACGATGGTCCTTACGACGCACTACCTCGACGAGGTGGAGATTGCCGATCGAGTCTGCATCATTGATCGCGGCAAGATTGTGGCGAACGGTACGCCCGCTGAACTGCGTGTCGGCACTGGCGTGACCCGCGTGGAACTTGAAGCGGCCGATCGTGTCGCGCTTGGCGCAGAGATTGAACGACTCGGTCATGTTCGGCAGGTGATCTCAGCCGGCTTCGCCGTTGAGGTGAAGGGTGCTGAGCCAGCCCACAAACTCCTCCGCGATCTGGCCACGCCGCTCACCCGCTTCGAAGTGCGCAGCCCGAGCCTTGAAGATGCCTACCTCAAGATCGTTGCGGCAACCGCCGATGATCGCGAAGAGTCGCCGCTCGACGATGCGCCGCGACGAGGGTTCCGCCGATGAGCACGCCGAACACTTACTCGACCACGACGCGGTTCAGCCTGCGCCGTGAGGCGGCGGCTGCCGCGGCCATCGCCGCTCGCGACGTCACCAAGCTGCTGCGCGATCCGATCCGCCTCGTTGGCGGACTGGTCTTCCCCGCCCTCTTTATTGGCGTCCTTGGTGGAGCCTTCGCCTCTAACTTCCAGTCGCCGGGTATCGACCTGCTCCCATTCATCTTTGCGGGGCAGCTGGCGCAGGGTGTCTGGCAGTCATCGGCGCTCGGGCTCGTCTCTATCCTGGAGGACCGCGAGAACGACTTCAGCCAGGAGATCTTCGTGGCACCAATTGGGCGGCGCACGATTCTCGCTGGCAAGATCCTCGGCGAGTCGCTCGTCGCCTTCCCGCAGGCCTTCACGGTTATGGCGTTCGGCATCGTGCTCGGCATCCCGCTGACCCTGGCGCAAGTGTTCGCGATCATCCCTGCGCTCATCTTGGTCGCCATCTTCGGCGCCTCGTTTGGGGCACTAATCGTCAGCCTGCTGCCAAACCAGCGCTCGGCGAACCTGCTCTTCCCGTTCATCTTCCTACCGCAGTTCTTTCTCGCCGGTGCTTTCAACCCGATCCGCAACCTGCCCTGGTACCTCGACATCGTCAGCCACATTGCGCCACTTCGCTATGCCGTTGACCTCATTCGCGGCGCCTACTACGGATATCCGAATCCCGCGGTGCTCGGCGACCCAACCTGGACGGTTGGGGTCATTGCCATCGCGACCGTCGTCATGCTCTCCCTCGGCACCTTCCTCTTCGTTCGCAGCGAACGGAATCGCTAGCTCGCTCTAATCCTTACCGCGGCGCTATGTGATAGCGCACCGCTATGGATTACCACTTTCCCCACACTCGGCGCACACTCGCCTCAGCGGCACGAATCGCATCGATTCGTTTTCGGATCGACGATCTGGGCCGAAAGCTGGAGGCAGTACCTATGCGTACGACTGCATCACCTACCTGGTATCCGAAGGCGGTCGCCGTTGGCCGAGTCCTGGTCGGAGTCATCTTCTTGTGGGCAGGGCTGGAGAAGTTCATCGGCGGGGCTGGCGCGTTCACCGCAAAGGGCTTCCTCGCGTTTGGTACGGGCGGCACGCTCGGCTGGCCATTCGTGACCGGTGCCGTGGTTGAGGGAACCATCTTCAACCCAACGCATCAGTTCTGGGTTGACCTTTCGAAGAACGACGGGCTCATGAACGTCGTGAATTTCCTGGTTCAGTTCGGGCAGATTTCGATCGGCCTGGCGCTGATCTTGGGCATCGCAACGCGATTTGCATCGTTGATGGGCTCGCTCATGATGCTCTTCTTCTTCTTCGCCGCATGGGACTTCGCCTACGGCGTCGTGAACCAACACCTCACGTACGCCGTCGTAACGCTCGGGCTGGGCGTTATCGGCGCGGGGAACTACTACGGACTTGACGCGGGCCTCGGTGGAAGCCTTCCAGCCGGCATCCGCCGCTGGTTCGCCTCGGGGGATACCGTCGCCGCATAGCGACCTGGTGTCCTTAACAGGCCGCGAGGGTCTGGTCGGCGAAAGCTGGCCAGGCCCTCGTTGTTTGTTGGGCCTAGATCTTGTCGGGGAAGTGGCAGGCGACCTGGTGGCCTGTTGAGACCTGCACGAGCTGCGGCGACTCGGTGTTGCAGCGCTCCGGGTTGCCGAGCTTCTCCTTCAGCCAGCAGCGCGTCTGGAAGGCGCAGCCGCTCGGCGGATTTGATGGCGAGGGCACATCGCCCTTCAAGATGATGCGCTTGCGCTTCTTCTCAATCGCGGGGTCCGGAATTGGCACCGCCGACAGCAGCGCGATGGAGTACGGGTGCACCGGTGCGCTATTAAGTTCTGCCGAAGGCGCGACCTCAACAATCTTGCCGAGATACATCACTGCGGTTCGATCGCTGATGTGGCGCACCACCGAGAGGTCGTGTGCAATAAAGAGATAGGCGAGCCCAAGGCGCTGGCGAAGCTCTCCGAGCAGGTTCAGGATCTGGGCCTGCACGCTCACGTCGAGCGCACTGACCGGCTCGTCGGCCACCACCAGGTCTGGGTTGAGGGCGAGCGCACGTGCCACACCAATGCGCTGGCGCTGCCCACCAGAAAACTCATGGGGGTACCGCTCAGCGAAGCGTGGGTCGAGCCCGACGAGTTCGAGGAGCTCGGAGACACGACCGGCGCGTTCGGCGCTGGTTCCAACGTTGTAGATGTCGGCTGGCTCGCGCAGGATCGCGCCAACGGTCATGCGTGGGTTCAGTGAGGCATACGGATCCTGGAAGATCATCTGCACGCGGCGTCGAAGGTCGTGAAGTTCACGCCCCTCAGCAGTTGCAAGGTTGTGTCCATCAAAGTCGATCGTGCCTGCGCTCGGCTTTACGACGCGGGTGATCGCGCGTGCAACGGTGCTCTTGCCGCAGCCAGACTCGCCAACAAGGCCAAGGATCTCTCCCTTCGCGACCTCAAACGAGACCCCGTCCACTGCACGCACCTCGGCAACGGTGCGCTCGCGCACCAGCCCCTCGCGAATCGGGAATCGGACCGCGAGGTCTTTGACCGTTAGTAGTGGTTCGCGGCTCATCGGGTGGATCCTCCGGAACGTGGCAGCGGGCGCCCTTCGGCGACCTCGGCGGGGGCGACCGGGTTGAAGCAGGCGGCCACGTGTGTTGCGGTTGGGCCACTTGTCACGATTGGACCCTTGCCACCATCGATCGGCAGCAAGGCAGGTGTCTCGGTGGCGCAGCGATCGGTGCGCCAGGCGCAGCGGGCGTAGAACGAACAGCCAACGGGCGCCTCAATAAGATCCGGTGGTCGACCTTCGATGGGCACCAGCTTGCCGCCCGTCTCGCCATCGAGGCGCGGAATGGAGCGCAGCAGGCCAACGGTGTACGGATGGCGCGGGTTGGCGAAGAGATCGTCGGTGGTGCCAGATTCAATCACCGCGCCTGCGTACATCACGTTGACGCGATCAGCCATGCCGGCAAGAACACCAAGGTCATGGGTGACGAGGATCGTTGCCGTGCCGCGCTCCTCGGTGAGGCGGCGGAGCAGGTCGAGCACCTGCGCCTGAATCGTGACGTCGAGCGCCGTGGTCGGCTCGTCGGCAATGAGCACGCGTGGCTCAAGGGCGAGGGCCATGGCGATCATCACGCGCTGACGCATGCCACCCGAGAACTCGTGCGGATAGCTGCGCAGGCGCGACTCTGGGTTCGCAACGCCGACAGCGGTAAGCAGCTCAATGGCGCGGGTTCGCGCCGCCTCCTTCGTCACCTCGCGGTGCGCCTGAATCGTTTCGATGAGCTGCTCCTCGATGCGCAGCACCGGATTGAGCGAGGTCATGGGGTCCTGGAAGATCATGGCGATCTCGCTGCCGCGCACCTGGCGCAGCTCCTCTTCCTTCAGAGTGGTGAGCTCACGCCCTTCCAGCTTCACACTGCCCCCCTCCACGCGGCCGGCAGGCTTCGGCAGCAGGCCAACGATCGCTAGGTTCGTCACGCTCTTGCCGCAGCCCGACTCGCCCGCCACGCCGAGCGTCTCGCCCGCGGCGAGGTCGAACGAGACGCCATTCACGGCATGCACCGCGCCATCATGCGTGCGGAAGCGCACCACCAGGTCGCGGACTTCGAGCAGGTGTTGGTCGCTCATCGCTTCAACTTCGGGTCAAGCGACTCGCGCAGCCCGTCTCCGAGAAGGTTGAATCCGATCGCCGAGATGACGATCGCGCCACCAATAAAGACCACGATGTGTGGGGCGGTCTGCATGAAGCGACGTGCGTCAACGAGCATCGTCCCCCACTCTGGCGTTCGTGGGTCGGCCGGCCCAAGGCCGAGGAAGCCGAGGCCAGCGATGTCGATGATGGCGGTCGCAAGGACGAGGGTCGCTTGCACAATCAGTGGGGTGAGTGCGTTTGGCAGCATGTGTCGCACCAGAATGCGCATACGTGAGGCACCAATGGTGCGCGCCGCCACAACATAGTCCGCCTCGCGCAGTGCTAGGAGTGAGCCGCGTAGTAGGCGCGCAAAGGTTGGCGCATAGCTCACTGCAATAGCAAACATCAGCTGCACCATGCCGCGCCCGAGGGCGGTCACGATGCCGATCGCCAGCAGAATGCTCGGGATTGAGAGGAAGACGTCGGTGGCGCGCATGATCACACCGTCGATGCGCCCGCCGAAACCGCCGGCAATTGCTCCGAGCACGCCGCCGATCAAGAGGGCCAGCACCACCGCACCAACGCCAACAAAGAGGCTGATCTGCGCTCCGTAGAGGACACGCGAGAAGATGTCGCGCCCAAGGAGATCGGTGCCGAAGAGGTGTGTCAACGACGGCGCATCGAGGCTGCTGCCGTTCATCGCATACGGATCGAATGGTGAGATGAATGGCGCAAGGATTGCTGCGAGGGCGAAGAGCACGATGCAGACAAGGCCAACGAGCGCCGGGCGGTTGCGACGCAAACGGCGGGCGGCATCACCCCAGAGCCCACGCGATGCTCGCACGATCTGTGGATCTACAAGAGCGGCACGGAACATCATTGGTATCGGATCTTCGGATTCAGCAGGGCATACCCGACATCAACAATCAGGTTCACGATGAGAAAGATCACCGCGAAGACAAGGATCGTTGATTGCACGATGGGGTAGTCATGGTTCTCAATGGCGTCCACCACCCAGCGTCCGACGCCATTCCATACGAAGACCGTCTCGGTAAGAACCGCGCCGCCAAGCAGCCCGCCCACCTGGAGACCAACGACGGTGGTCACTGGAAGCCAGGCATTGCGCATCACGTGGCGGTTGTCGACCGTCTTCTCCTTGAGGCCCTTCGATCGAGCAGTGCGGACATAGTCTTCATTCGCCACCTCAATCACTGAGGCGCGGGTGATACGCGCAATGATCGCGAGGGGAATGGATCCGAGTGCGATCGATGGCAGGACGAGATGTCGCACAACATCAACGAAGAGGTCGAGTCGCCCGGCGAAGAGCGTGTCAATCAGCAAGATGCCTGAGGTGGCATCAAAACGTGCCCGGGCATCGATGCGTCCTTGGGTAGGGAGCCAGCCCAAGATCACGCCAAAGATGACGACAAGTGCGAGGCCAAGCACGAAGACCGGGATGCTCACGCCGAAGAGGCTGACGCCAGTGATGAGGCCGTCGACCCAGCCGCCCACCTTGCGGGCGGCGAGGCGACCGAGCGGAATCCCAACGCCAATCGAGAAGATCAGCGCGCCGGCGGTGAGCTCAATCGTGCCTGGGAAGCGGGTCAGGAACTCACCCAGGAACGGTTGCGAGTTCACGACGCTGGAGCCGAGATCGCCAGAGAGCGTCTTCAGCAGATACGAGATGTACTGCTGCCACAGCGGCAGGTCAAGGCCGAGATGCTCGCGCAACGCGGCGCAGGCCGCAGGGGTGCGGTGCTGCCCAAGGATGGCAACGCACGGGTCGCCCGGGAGGATGCGGATGTAGGCGAAGAGCAGAATGGAGAGCCCGATCAGCACAGGAATCGCGGCGATCAAGCGGCGAACGATGTATCTCCCCATCGGGGCATTCTAAGGGTGAAACGCCGTTGCCGCCCCCTCAGCCTCACGGCCAAGGGAGCGGCAACGATTGCTCTCGTTAGAGCGAGCGGGCGTCGCCCAAAGGCGGCGCCTTACTCAGTTACGGACGATCGAGCCAGACCAGGTTGAGCGGCTCGTTCAACCCTGCAGAGCCGATGAAGCCCTTCAGGTCGATCGAGGCTGCTGCCTGCGGCTTCGAGTTAGCGACCGGCACGGTTGGCATGTCAGCGCGGATCAGATCCTGCGCCAGCTCCCACTGTGTCTTCGCCTCAGCCTCGGTGCCTGCCGCAAGTGCGGCGTTCATCGCGGCTTCGACTGCATCGTTCTTGTAAGCGAACTCGGTGGACGGAGCTCCGTTGACATACCCGAAGAAGGCAGTCTTCAAGAAGTTGTCCGGTCCGGCCCAGTCGCCGGTCCATCCGAGCAGCCACATCTCGTACTTGCCGGCGTACTC
>JBAXLC010000039.1:0-7508 GCA_037135015.1 bacterium
AAGGAGTGCCACGCCGATCCGACGTGCTGAGAGTTTCTGCTCCCGAACTCCGCCGCGAGGCTCGCCGATGCTCGTGAGTACCACGAGAAGTGCAGCTAGTGCCGCCAGAAGTGGGGCCTCCTCAATCGGTAGCCCTGCATCAAGCGCACCGTGGCCGGGAAGCATCAACAGCGTTGACGAGAGTGGCGTCGCGAACCAGCCGCGCCAAATACCAACGGCATCCACCAGCAGAAATGCCACGGTGGTAACGGCGGCCACCGGGAGGAGCACCTGGCGTGTCACTGGCAGCTTGAAGCGTTTGACGAGGCCACGCACCCCGATCGCCGAGAGCCCGATGAGAGCGAGGTAGGCGGCGCCCATCACCGTGTGCGTGCCGTGATCCGATACGCGATGAGCGAGAGTGCGGCGAGCGCAAGGCAGAAGAGGATGGCGGCGAGGATCCAGAAGGACTCCGGATAGAGCTGCACCAGTCGATCTGTTGCGGGATTGAACGTCCACGTTCCACTGGCGAAGAAGAGCCCGTGGAAGAAGGTGAACGTTGCATCAAAGGCGATCGTGAAGGCGGCAGCGGCAAGCAGGGCACCACCAACAATGAGTGCCGCCCCGTCGCGGATCGCCACCCGTAGCCAGGCACGGCGGCGGAGGCGAGCTAGGGTCAGGACGATCAGGCCGCCCAGCCCGCCCACCAGAACGGAGCGAAGGAGCCCACCAACGTCAACAAGGTGCGAGCGCTCTCCTGCAGAGAGGAGGGGGGCATCGCCGAGTGGGGCATCGAAGGCACCATCGGTCAGTAGGTCCCCCACCAGGGCGTCTGAGAGTGCGTCGGCCACCGCTGGCTCCACCCCAAGCACCGTTGGGGCCCCGCTCGCCTGCAGTAGGAGGTGCACGACGGGGGGTGTGAGGAAGATGGCCGTCGTTGCGGCAATTGCAAAGGCTGCAGCGGCGAGGGCGAGGAGCGCCCGCCGCAAGAGGCGGCGGAGGGGCTTCACGCGTCGGCGAGGACCTGTCCCTGCTCCCACCACGAGCGGAGGGAGAGCGGGTCAGGGATTGGCAAGCCGAGTGTCTGTGCGGTCGTCACCACCCCAACCTGGAACAGCTCCCATGGGGCCGCCGCGAGGGTTTCAACGCCGCCATAGCCCGCCTGGGCCAGGAGCTCGTGCTCGGCGGGCCCCAGGAAGGCCAGATTGAGCAGGAGCGCCTCATCACGCCACTCGGCAACGTCGGCGGTCGAGGCGTCGGTCTGATCCGCCAAGGTCTGGCGACGGGTGGGGGTCTCGGTGCGCTCCAAGAGCAGGCCCGTGGTGAAGATCCCCTGCGCCTCGAGGCGCGCGAGGTGGACCGGCTCGATGCGCGTGAGCTCTGAAATCGCTGGCATGGCTCCCCCTTTCCCTCCCCCGCAGCCTAGCGCCTCTCACGGGCCCGTGGAAAGTCTCATTTGTTACAGAAAAAGGAAACAGTTGCGGAATATTGCGGTATCGCAACATCTTTCCCAAAATTTGGGATACTTATCCACAGCGACCCGAAGAGGTCGCAGAAGCAAAAAGGGAGGTCCATTGATGAGTCCGCAGGACGCATATCAATTGGTCTATAACTTCATGTCCCTCGCCATCGCGGCGATGGGCGCAAGCTTCTTCTTCTTCGTCTCCGCACGCGGAGCACTGAAGGAGGGGAACCGGATGGCGGTCACGCTTTCGGCCACGGTTGTGCTGATCGCGTTCTACCACTACATCCGAATCTTCGACTCGTGGGTTGCCTTCGGCACCTCGGGCGGAGTAGTTCCATTCAACGAGGCGTATCGATACGTGGACTGGCTCCTGACGGTGCCACTCCTCGTTGCCGAGCTCGTGCTCGTGCTCAAGCTCGACAAGAAGCTTGAGAGCACCCTGATCAAGCGAAACGTGCTCTATGCGTTCTTGATGATCGCAACGGGCTACGTCGGCGAGATGACGAACGTCACCTCGGTTGACCTTGCTTCACCGCGCACCATCTGGGGCGCAATTAGCTCGGTCTTCTTCGTTCTGATCCTCCGCGACCTGTTCGGCGGCATCGATGCCTCGATCAAGAAGCAGAGCAAGGACATCCAGGGGATCTTCAAGATCCTTCGCGTCGTGCTTATTGCGACGTGGGGCGTCTACCCAATCGCCTATCTGCTCCCAGCTATCGCTGGCAACCTTGGACTTACGGCCCAGGACGGCCTCGTGCTGAAGCAGGTCGGATACACGATTGCCGACATCCTGGCCAAGCCGGGCTACGGTCTCCTCATCTGGAAGATCGCAACCCTGAAGAACGGTTCTTCGAAGTAATCCCCTTCCGACGGGAAACCGTCGGGTTCGGATACAGGAAAAGGCCCGGGGGAAACCCCGGGCCTTTTATATTGCTCACAAATGTGGTCGGGGCGACTGGATTCGAACCAGCGACCTCTTGCACCCCATGCAAGCGCGCTACCAAGCTGCGCTACGCCCCGAGTGGGTCCAAAGTTTCGGCAGTCTACCAGGAAGGCTAGTGCCACTCCCCCGCTGGTGAACGACCGAGCAGTGCGCGCGCGAGCGCTTCGATTGTGGTTCCTCCGTCGAGCGCAGCTACAACCGCTGCGGTGATCGGCATTTCTAACTTATACGTGGCTGCAAGTTGCAACGCACCATGTGCAGTGCCGACTCCCTCGACCGTCGCGCCAATCTTTTCGACCGCCGCCTGCACGCTCATGCCGCTGGCAAGGAGCGCGCCGAGCTTTGCATTACGCGAACCAGTGTTTGACGAGGTGACAACAAGGTCACCAACCCCAGCGAGCCCGCATGCGGTCTCTGTGCGTCCACCGCATGCTTCAGCGAGGCGCGCCATCTCGGCGACGCCACGTGCCAAGAGCGCCGCTGCTGCATTCTCGCCATACCCGAGCGCGCGAACACCGCTCACAGCGATGGCGATGACGTTCTTGAGTGCTCCACTGATCTCAACGCCAACCACGTCGTCAGTCAAATAGAGTCGGAGGGTCGGTCGAACCAACCGTGTGCGCAGCGACTCGACAAGCTGCGTTGGCCCAGCGAGTACCGCCGCTGCAGGCTTCCCGATCGCAATCTCGCTGGCAAGGTTTGGCCCAGACAAGACTGCGAGACGCTCCGCGTCAGCACCTGCAGCGATCAGCAGCTCCGAGGGGCGAGCCCCGTTGAGGGATAACCCTTTCGAAGCGATCACCATGGCGGCGATGCCAGCAGCCTGCACGATCTGCTTCGCTGTCTCTGCATCAAGGTCCATTGAGGGAATTGTGACGACGAAGGTGTCGTCAGCGGTCAACGTGGTCAGCGCTTCGTTAGCGCTGAGGATGTTGATTGAGGCCGGCAGCGCAACGCCAGGGAGGCGTCGTGCATTAACGCGCGCGTTCCTCAGAAGCTTGGCCTCTTCAGGGGTACGTGCGAGCAACTCAATGATGGGGGCGGGACGACCTTCACCCTGCTCCTGGCTCCAGAGGAGTGCAAGGGCGGTCCCCCATGCGCCGGCACCGAGAATGCGGATGGTGCTCATGCGCGTGCGGCTGGCTTCGCCTTTGCAGGTGCCCGTTTCGTTGACTTCGAGGAGCGTCCGCGCTCTCGCCCCGCTTCGGCCTCCCGCTCTCGTACGACGATACGGATCGGCGTTCCCATGAGGGGGTACTTCTCGCGGATCTGATTCTCAAGGAAGCGCTGCCAGGTGAAGTGCACCTGGGCGGCATTTCGTGCGAAGACCACGAAGGTTGGGGGTGGCGTTGAGGCCTGGGCGGCATAGAGGATCTTCGGGCGCTTGCTGCCGCTGTGAGCCGGCTCCTGGCGGGCTACCGCCTCAGCAATCAGTCGGTTCAGCACGCCGGTTGGAATGCGCAGATTCCGCGCGTCGGCGGCGGCAACCGCGGCATCAAGCACCTTCGTCGCGCGCAACCCGGTCACCGCTGAGATGGAGACGAGCGGCGCAAAATCAAGGAACGGCGCCTGGCGGCGGAGCTTCCCTTCAATCTCATCAAAGGTGAAGCCATCCTTCTCAATGAGGTCCCACTTGTTCAGCACCAGCACAAGGCCCTTCCCCGCGTCAATCACGGAGCCAGCGATATGTAGATCCTGCGCCTGCAGGCCGGTCGACGCGTCGATGAGGAGCAGGGCGACGTCGGCGCGATCGAGCGCACGGACAGAGCGCACCGTTGCCCATTTATCCGCGGAAGGGCCAGAGGCCACCTTGCCGCGCTTCCGAATACCAGCGGTGTCAACAAGGGTGATCTGACGCCCTGCGTGTAGCAGCGTCTCATCGATGGCATCGCGCGTTGTGCCGGCTACTGCACTCACCACGGTACGCTCGCTTCCGATCAGCTTGTTGAGGAGACTCGACTTGCCGACGTTCGGCCGCCCAACGATCGCGACGGTTACCTCGCCCTCGACGTAGGCGCTACCCGCATCTTCTGGGAGCGCTTCGAGTCGCTCAACAATGACGTCAAGCAGGTCGCCCGATCCGATCCCGTGCTGTGCGCTCACCGTATGCAGGCGATCAAAGCCAAGGATCGAGAATTCCTGGGCGGCGCGATCGCGTTCAATGTTGTCCGCCTTGTTCGCCACAAGGATGATCGGCTTGCCACTGCGGCGCAGCAGCTGCGCCACCTCGGCGTCGCCAGGGTTCGGGCCAGTTGCCGCGTCAACGAGGAGCAGAATCAGGTCGGCGGCGTCGACGGCGATGCGGGCCTGGTCTTGCACCCCAATCTCGATCGGATCACCAACGGCGGGCTGCATGCCGCCCGTGTCCACCACACGAAAGCGCATCCCATTCCACTCAACAATGCCGATGAGTCGATCGCGCGTCGTACCAGCGCGATCCTCAACGACCGCACGACGCTCACCAACGAAGCGATTGAAGAGGGTGCTCTTCCCTACGTTCGGACGCCCGACGAGCGCAACAAGTGGCAGCCGACGCGGTAGAGCCTCGACTTCGACCTCTACCTCGAGCTCTTCGTCGCTCATGCAGGTGCGCCGCTCGTAATCGAGGTAGTGCGATATTGCGGTGTTGCGGCGGCCTCAAGGGCGGCTCGTGCGATGGAGGCCGCATTCGTACGGACATGATCGGTGCCTCCAAGTTCGGCAATCTTGAGCGCAACGCGCTCGAGATCTTCAATTGGAGTGCTGGTTCCACCGGTGATGCCAACGGTGTGAATGTTCGCAAACAGAGCAGGGTCAGCTAACGCCTGTGCAGATTCAATCTGAACTGCACGCGTGCCACCGATCTCGCAAAGTCGCGTGAGCTCTTTCGTGTTGGCGCTCCGTGTGCCGCCAACGACGATCATCAGCTGCACCTCGCGCGCGATCGCAATCGTGTCCTCTTGGCGGCGAATCGTGACGGGGCAGACGGTGTTGACCACCTTCAGTTCGTGGCAACGCGACACAAGGAAGGCGGCCAGGCGCTCAAACTTCCATGGCGGTTGGGTGGATTGGGTGATCAGGGCCATGCGCTTGCGACGCGGAATGGTGGCCCAATCCTCCTCTTCATCGACGAGGATCGCGTTTGGGGCGAACCCGAGCAGGCCGACGACCTCCGGGTGATTCGGTGTGCCGAGGAGAACGATCTCGTATCCCTCTTCCACGAGTCGAGCGAGTTCGCGATGCTCTTGCGTGACCCAGGTACAGGTGCCGTCAATCACCTCGAGACCGCGCTCGGCTGCACGCCCGAGCACCTCGGGGGTCACGCCGTGGGCGCGAATGACGACGGCGGTCCCCGAAGCGACCTCATCGAGGTGGTCAACGTTCTCAATTCCGCGGGCACGGAGGTCGGCGATTAGCCCCTCGTTGTGAACGACATGCCCCAGGGTGTGGGTCTCTTTTCCAGAGGCGCGGGCAACCTTGGCCTTATCGATGGCCTCACGAACGCCATAGCAGACGCCCGTGCGCTTCGCGATAACAATGTTCTCAACACTTCCCATGTGGGTATTATCGCCCACCCCGCCCCTAGGGCCGATTCGCCTCCGGAAGGAGAGCTGCAACGGCGCCGTGGATGGCGCCGCTCACCGCAGCGAGCTCGGGTCGCGACCCCTCGGCGCGTGGAATGAGCACCGGCTCCCCAATCGTCAGCGTAACCAAGGAGACGCGGCGTGGGATGAGAGAGCCCTTCCGCCAGAGGCCGTCCGTGCCTGTGACCGCCACTGGGAGGACTGGGACACCGCTCCGCAGCGCGAGGAGGGCTGCGCCATCGCGAAACGGGCGCAGGATGCCGTCAGGCGATCGTGTCCCCTCTGGATAGATCCCCAGGATGCGCCCCTCGCTGAGGATGCGCTCGGCCAACCGGAACGCCTCGAGGTCGGCAGCGCCACGCCGCACCCCAAAGACGCCATTCACCCGTAGGAACCAACCGACCAACGGCCAGCGCATCGCCTCCGCCTTCCCCACCCAGGTCATCGGGCGACCGGTCGCAGGGGTGAGCCAGCAGGCGAGCAAGACGGGATCAACCCACGAGATGTGATTTGAGGCGAGCAGCACCGCTCCTGCATTGGGGATCCGCTCAAGGCCATTCACCACGATCTCGCCTGCCAGGCGCTGCATCGCCCAACGACCGAATCGCTCCGAGAGGCGCATGCCGAGCGGGATGCGTTCCGTCGTCATCGCGCGACCTTACGTGCCTCAGCTACAACCTGCTCCACCACGTCGGCGAGCGCCATCTCATCGGTGTGAATGATGGTGGCGTCAGCTGCCGCAACGAGCGGCGCGACGGGGCGGGCGCGATCCTCAGCATCACGCGCAATCAGGCTGGTGAGGATTGATTGGTGCTCCGAAGAGCCAACGGTAAAGCCGCGCTGTAGGGCACGTCGCGCTGCGCGTGCCTCCGCGGTTGCATCAAGGTAGATCTTGCACTCGGCGTCGGGGAGCACCACTGTGCCAATATCGCGACCTGCAAGAACGGATCCACCGCGCGCCGCCACGTTACGCTGCACGGCACGAAGAGCATCACGAACGCTCGCGATCGATGCGACCGCAGGAACGTAGAGCTCAACATCCGCCGCTTCCAGCTGCGCATCCGCAAGAGAGACGCCACCAACGACCATGGTCAGAATCAACCCGCTCCCCTGCGCGTCGGTCGTGCGGGCCAACTCTGTGAGGTCACGGCGCACCTGTTCGTAGGTCGCACCAGCGACCTCCGCCGCCGTGACGGGTGCCGTCAACCAGCCGAGATCAATGGCGCGCCGGGTAATTGCGCGATAGAGCAAACCTGTGTCCAGAAATCCAATGCCGAGCTCTTCCGCAACGAGCCGACCGACGCTGCTCTTCCCACTCGAGGCTGGGCCGTCAATGGCGATGCGCATTACTTGCTCGTTGGTGCGACCGGTCGCGGCTTGCTCTTCGGCGCCGCTACGAGTGCGCGCGTGAGCTCCTGTCGTTCGGATTCGGTGATGAGGCGCAGTTCGCCGGACGTGAGCCCACCGAGGCGGACCGGCCCATATCCGACGCGGATCAGGCGCAGGACGGGGTGACTGATCGCGCCGTAGAGACGGCGAACCTCATGGTGTCGCCCCT
>JBAXLC010000040.1:0-7425 GCA_037135015.1 bacterium
GCCAGCTGGGGCGGCACTGCCACTACTTCGACGAGCGGCGAAGTTCTTTGGGCCCTACCGGGGGCGGCTCAGTGTCATCGGGGTCGCCATCCTCGCATCAAGCATCTTTGGGCTTGCCAACCCGTACATGCTGAAGCTGCTCATCGACGAAGCGATTCCGCAGCGGGATCTGGGCCTGCTGGCGCTCTACGCCGGGCTGATGGTGGTGGTGCCGATCATCAACGGCGGCATTGGACTCGCGCAGGCGTGGCTCACCGCCTCTGTTGGGCAATTCGTAATGCGCGACCTGCGGAACGCGCTCTTCACCCATGTGCAGTCGATGCCGATCCGCTTCTTCTCGGAGACGCGCACTGGCGAGATTCAGAGTCGCCTCACCAACGACGTATCGGGGGTGCAGTCGGTCGTTAGCGACGCGGCCGCAAACCTCGCCTCAAGCATCGCCATCGTTGCCTCAACTCTCGTCGCTATGACGATCATCGACTGGCGCCTCACGGCGGTAAGCATCGCTGTCGCCCCGCTCTTCCTCTTCTTAACGTCGAAGGCCTCCGCTGCACGCCGTAAGGCGAGCGGTGAGGTGCAGACGGCGCTCGCCGATCTCACCTCTATCGCTGAAGAGCATCTCTCGGTCGGCGGCGCACTGCTGGCGAAATCTTTCGGTCGTTCAGAGGCGGGCGCCGAGCGCTTCACCAAACGCTCTGGCGAGCTCGCCACACTGCAGCTGCGACAGGCGCTCACCGGCCGCTGGGTCGGCGTGGTAGTGCAGGTGGTCTTCAGCGGCATTCCGGCGCTCGTCTACTTCGCCGCCGGCTCACTCTCTGTTGCTGGCGCACCCGACGCGCCGACGATCGGTGACATCGTCGCCTTCACTACGCTGCAGAGCCGCCTCTTCTTCCCACTCGCCTCACTGCTCGGCCTACAGGTCGAGATCGGTGGAAGCCTGGCGCTCTTCGAGCGCATCTTTGCCTACCTCGACCTTGTCCCCGAGATTGTCGACGCGCCGAACGCCATTACGCTGACGCGAGCTGGCGTTCGCGGACAGGTCTCCGTGCGCGATGTGAGCTTCCGCTACCCGCAGCCGCCAGAAGGGCAGAGCCGACAGAAGCGTGACGCATTCGGTTTGACCAGCATCTCGTTCACCGCCGAGCCGGGGAGCCTTACCGCTCTTGTTGGCCCATCGGGCTCAGGGAAGAGCACGATTCTTAGTTTGATCCCGCGCTTCTGGGATGCGAGCGCAGGCGCAGTGCAGCTTGATGGTGTGGATGTGCGCGGAATCAAGTTGCGATCGCTCGGCGAGATGATCGGCGTTGTGACGCAAGAGACGCACCTGCTGCACGCCAGCATTCGCGACAACCTGCTCTATGCGCGACCAGAGGCGACCGATGCGCAGATCCTCGCAGCCCTTGCGGGGGCCTCGCTGGCAGAGCGCATCAAGGAGTTGCCGCAGGGGCTCGATACGGTCGTAGGAGAGCGCGGCTACAAACTCTCTGGTGGAGAGCGTCAGCGCCTTGCAATTGCCCGCGTGCTCTTGAAAGATCCACCGATCCTCTTGCTTGACGAGGCAACCTCGGCACTCGACTCGGTGTCGGAGCGCCATGTGCAGCAGGCACTCGAGCGCGCTATGGCAGGTCGCACCACCATCGCCGTGGCACACCGGCTGAGCACCGTTGCTTCCGCAGATCAGATCATCGTGTTGGATCACGGCGCAATTGTGGAGCGCGGTCGACACGAAGAGCTGCGCGCGAAGGGTGGCCTCTACGCCGAACTTGCTGCGGTGCAGTTCGGGCTGCGGACATAACATGCGTGGAATGTGGGTCGTTGCAGTGCTGGCGATTACGCTACTTATTAGTGCTGCTGGCCCAGCACACGCTACGAGTGAACCGCTCGGGGCAGATCCGCTCGAAGTAAGTTTGGTCCCGACGTCCACGGAGTACCGTGTTAGTCCAAGCTTCACAGGCCGCGGGTGGCCAAAAAATAGTGCATACGAGCCGACCGTTGCGACGCATCCTACCGACCCCAACACTCTTGCTGTTGTCTACCAGGGGAGCGAGAGCTGGATGCACTGTGGGCTCGGATCCGTTGTGCGTATCTCTCATGATGGCGGAGCAACCTGGAAGAGTACGAAGCGAGGGCCTGGCCTTGGAGACAGCCGGGGGCAGAGCTATCACGCGACGCTCACATGGGGCCCGGGCCCAACTGAAGGGAGCGCCCGGCTCTACTGGGTAAACACCACCGTTCCGGGCTGTAACTACACCAAGCACTCGGTCACCATGGCGTGGAGCGACGATGAAGGAGCCACCTGGTCGAAACCCTTTGTTGACCAGAGCACGGCACCGTGGATTGGTGGCCTACCAACGATTACCGTCGATAACAATCCAGCGAGCCCAGGATTTGGCAATGTATTTGTGGTGTTCAACCACGCGCTCGCTGCAAACAAAGGATCAGGGATGGGCGTGCTCGCCTCAACGGACTTCGGCGGGTCGTGGTCAATTGGCGCAGAGGTGCCACCGGCTCCCCTCGTGGAGGGGTGCCCCTACACCTGGCGAATCTCTTATCGGGGTGCTGTGAGCCCCGATGGCATCTTGCATGTCGTTGGGTACCAGTCTGACCTGCGCAACTGGAGCCCCAAAGCCCCATTTGCCAAAAAAGGGAGTGCCAATGTTTGCCGCCAAGCATTTACTACGGCTGCGATTTCAGTTGACAGGGAGAGCGGCACGATGAGCGTCGGCCCAACGGTCATTGCGGCCGAGGTTTCCCGGAGCCCACAGGCGCTCTCAGGAAGCCTCTACCCAGGCACGAACGCCGTCATTGCTGACCCAACCTGGGCGTACGGACTGAGCGTTGACCCAACGAACGGTGCGATCTACCTCGCGGTAGGTGATGTTCGGACCGTGCCGACGCAGCCGCCCGCAGCGTTCGTGCGCCTCGGGATAAGTCTGGATGGGGGCTTAACGTGGAGCTGGCAAGAGATGCCCCCGATTAAAGTTGCGGGCGTACGGAGTAAAGGCGGAGGCGCGTCGGGATCTTTCCGACCAGTAGTCACAGCCTGCGGTGACGGCCGTGTGGTCGTGGGCGTGCGAACAATCACTGCACTCACAACAAAAGAGCTCCGCGCAACGTCACGTCGGCCACCAGTGGTCATCGGCGGCTATGCCTTTGTTTCGCTCGATGCTGGAGCGACCTGGTCTACGCCACTCGTAACGGCTAAGAAATTATGGAACGCGCGGGTGCTTGGCCGTAACCACAACGGCATCGGACTTTCGGACTCCGCGGCATGCACTGCAAGCGGCCAAACCGTTCTCGCGTATGGTGATGGTCGCGATGGCGCTACGACAGGTAAAGCGTGGGGCCGTACCTCAATTTACCTTTCCGTTGTAGATACAGGAACCATTCAGCCGTAGCCATGGATTGAAATTTACTCGCAGCTTTCAACCCGCAACGACCACCAGCCGTTGAAAGCTCGCAGGGAGCTTTGCACCCCCTACCGCTCTGAACTGTGCATCACAACTCGTAATACCCCAGCCGTTTGGCGCGATGGTGAGAAGTTCGTTTAACACCGCGTGCGCCTCAATGCGCGCCAGTGGTGCTCCAAGGCAGGCGTGTGGGCCGATCCCGAATGCAACATGAGGAGAGGAGGCTGGGCGGTCAAGACGCAGCTCGGCGGGACAGGCGAAGACCGTTGCATCGTGATTGGCGGAGGCGAAGTCGAGCCCAACGTGCGGTGACTGCCCCGGATCACCCCCGCCCACCCCACGATCAATGCGCTCCATGAGGCCAAGCGGCGTCGTAAGGCGCAGCGTCTCCTCAATAAAGGCTGTTCGTGTGGTGACGTCGCCACGTAGTGCCGCAACATGCATGGGGTGCGCGGCGACCATCCAGGCGATACCAGCGATGAGATTCATCACCGTATCGCGACCCCCCGCTAGTAGGAGACTGCCGACGCCGATCTGCTGGTCGCGAGTGAGGACCACTCCGGCGATTGGGGTGCTGGCAAGCAGGTTGAAGAGACGCCCACCAGTTCCCGCCGCACCCTCATTCACCGCTCGTTCAAGGAAGGCGAGGAGGGCAGCCCCGTCACGTCGCCCGTCATGGTCGCCCCAGACCGATGGCCCCCACGACGACCACTCCTCAATGTCGCCTGGGCGATCGAGCAGGCGAGCGATCGTGCGCACTACGAGTGGCAGGCCAACGCCGCGCACCATCTCAAGCTCGCCGCTGCGTAGCGGCGCAACTAGTTCGCGCGCGTCAGCCTCGATCTCTCGCTGAAATGGGGCGAGCGATCCCTTTGAGAAGAACGGCACAAGGAACGCTCGCAGCGCCGAATGCAGCGGCGGGTCCGACTCTAGAGGGAGCTGCCGATAAGTGCGCACATCCTCGTCGCCCTGATGGAGCGATGAGTAGCGTTCGAAATCCCTCCCTGCCGCGCGTACGGCGTTGTAGCCGGTAACGCGTGGCAGCCGCTCAACGCGGGAGGGGCCGCTCACAACTAGCGGAGTGCGACTAAGAGTGCGCCAACGAGGCCGAGATTCACGATGTCGTTACCGGCCTCAATTAGCAGCACGCCGAATCCGTGCCCGGCGAAGATGCGGTGGCTCAAGCTGCTGCCGCCAACAATGCCGACCCCAATCAAGAGTCCAACGAGCGCGCCATCAAGAGGCGCCGTGAGATTGAGTGCGCTGAGGATGAGAGCGAGCACAGTGACCTGCAAGATCTGACCCACCAGCACGGAGCCGAAGGCGATCCCCATGTTCATGCCGCCACCCGGTACATCCTTTGGGCCCTTCCCCATAAGGCGCCACCAGGTTGAATAGAAGGTTGCCGGGCCGAACCAGAGGAAGCCGCTCACAAAGCTGACGGCGGTTCCGGCGATAATTGCGAGCACATTTACTTCAGGCATTTCACTCTCCACATTGTGCGAGCCGCATAGCCCACTCAAAACATAGTATCGCGCTGTCACGGAGGCGCGGCGCTAGACTCCTTACATGCCAATTGCCGCGACGCAGCGCAGAGTCGCCCGCCTCTGCGTCGCGCTGCTCATCACCGTAGCCAGCCTTTCGAGCCCAGTTGCGACACCGGTGGCTGCGACGGATCCGGTCGACTGGCGGGCCTGTGCCGCGCGTCCCGTGCCTCTCCCGGCGGCGCGCGCTGTTGACCCGACGCTGTCCAACGCCCTCACCGCCAAGGTGGTCGCCTGGCAGAAGGCGCGCCGAACGCGCCATCCAGGCGTCTCGGTCGCCATTCGCTGGGACGATGGCCGCAGTCTCACCGCTACCGCCGGGATCGGTGACACCAAGAGCAGGCGCACCGTCACTCCATCGATGCCGTTTGCCATTGCGAGCACAAGCAAAGCGTTCACCGCCGCAGTTGCCCTGCTCCTAGATCACTGCGGAATCTTGCCGCTCAGCACACACGCTTCGACGCTTGTCCCCGAAGCTGACGTAAAGCCAGAGGTCACCATCGCGCAGTTGCTCTTGCACCGATCTGGCATGAGTGATTGGCTCACGGATAAAGATTCACGAATGGGGTGGCTGAGCAGAAATCAGAACGCGAAGGTCACGCCACTGACGGCTGTGCAGGGCTTACTCCCGCCGACAACCGTTGGGAGCTTCTCGTATTCCAACTCGGGCTTCACCCTCGTTACGATCGCCGCCGAACGTGCCACTGGTGTTGACTGGAAGACACTCGTGCAGTCGTTGCTGCTTGACCCAATGGGCATGACTGAAACGGGATGGGGTCCGAAAGTTGGAGCGGCTCGACCGCATATGGGCGGTAAGCCGTATGGGTTTGCTGGCTGGGGTCCGAGCAAGGCGGTTGGAACAGTCCTGCGTGGTGCAGGAGACATGCTCTCGACACCGCGCGACCTCGCTCGGTTCGCGGAGCTCTTCTGGGGGAATCGACTCACCGAGGGAGAGGCAACGCTCGCAATGAATGGCATTGGGCTCCAGACCTGGTCATCGTGGCTCTACAACTACGGCACACAAGTGGATCGAACCTGGCTCGGTGAGCTGCGCAGCTACGGCCACAACGGCGGATTTACTGGCGTCACGAGCTCCCTCCATCGCATCCCCACATTAGGGATCACCATCGCCGCCGTGGCGAACGGCTCACCGACGACGAACTCGTTCGCCGATGACCTTGTGAAAGAGCTCTTCAAGCTGATTGATCAGCCCGCCGTTGATGGCAGTGGCGTGCCGCGCCTGACCGCTGCCGATAGCGGCGACCCGGAGCCACCCGATGCACCGGTCGTCCTTCCCGTTGACTACTGCGGTGACCCCACACCGAGCAGCAGCAGCGATGCACTGGCGGCCCGCTGGATCGCACTCGGCTCATCTGACGGATGGGTGGGGAGCACGACAACGATGGCCGAACTCCCCGACGGGCGCCTCGTTGTTGGTGGTGTCGGGCTCACAAAGGCCGCCGGCAAATCGGTGGCGGGGCTCGCCGTGCGCGACCCACGAACCGGCACATGGCAGGCACTCGCAAACCTGAAGACCTCCAGCGGGCGCGTTGCCTCGGTGTACGGGCTGGCCGTCGATACCTCGCGCGACCTCCTCTACGTCGCTGGAAACTTCAGCAGCGTCACGCGGGGCAGCCGTCGCGTTGCGGCTGTCGGGCTCGCCCAACTCAATCTCAAAACTGGACTCTGGTCAAAGGTCGGCACGGGGCTCGCCGGCAAAGGGATCTCTGTCAGGTCACTCTCGCTGGATGTGGAGAGCAGCAACCTGCTGGTCGGGGGCCACTTTACGCGCGCGGGTGGCGTCGCCTCAGCAAATATTGCAACGTGGAGCCCAGCACGAAAGCGATGGCTCGCCCTCGGCACCGGCTTGAAATCTGACGTGGTCACCGCTGCACTCGCAAGCGACGGCACCGTCTACGCCGCCGGTCGGTTTGTTGATGGGCTGGTATCAACATGGAACCCCACAACAAAAGTCTGGAGCTCGATCGGTGACGCTCGACTCTTCTCGGATCTTCCGACGAGCATGGTCGTGGATTCGCTCGGCCACCCGTTGATCGGGCGTGGGGTCGGATGGTACGGCGACGCCGTGCAAATGATTGAACCTGCCGCCCCTGGTGGTTGGATCGCGCTGGGTGGCGGCGTGAGCTACCCACGACGCACAGCCTGGGTCACAGCAATGGCCACGCTCAACGACGGCACGATTGCGGTTGGTGGTTACTTTGCAAAAGCTGGCGCACTGGACTCACCGAACCTTGCCGTGTGGGACCCCATCACGCAGCGGTATACAACGATCGGCACTGGGCTTGCGATTGAGCCCGACGCCCTCGCGTCGAGCGCATCTGCAACGCTCTATGCCGCCACACGGGTGCGGAGCGCAGCTCCTGGTCGCAACGGCGGGCGCTGCAGTGGGGACTGGGCGACTCAGGCACCTCGCCGACCCGTTGGCGCAACACATACGGCCGGACGCGGCA
>JBAXLC010000041.1:0-7373 GCA_037135015.1 bacterium
GTGAGGAAGGCGAACGCGCCAAGGTTCATGAACGCGTACGCCGCCGTATAGAAGAGGACTCCCGCGATCCCCGCAGCCTGACCCGCACCTGCAGCAACAATGCCGACCATTAAGTAGCCCGTATGCGCGATCGATGAGTAGGCGAGCATGCGCTTCACGTTGCTCTGCGTGAGGGCCACAAGGTTGCCGAGTGTCATCGTTGCCGCGGCCAACACAACCATTACCGGGATCCAGAGTGCGGCGAGTGGCGCGAGGGCAATCACAAACAACTTGATGAGCAGCACAAAGGCACCAACTTTCGGGCCAACGGAGAGGTATCCGGTGATTGGCGTTGGTGAACCTTGGTATGCGTCGGGCGTCCAGTAGTGGAACGGCACCGCTGCAATCTTAAATGCCGAGCCGGTCGTGATCAGCGCGAGCGCAACAGCGAGGCCCGCGCTTGCGTTGCCAGATGCCAGCGCCGTTGCGATGCCACTGAGTGAAGCAGTTCCTGCAACGCCCCAGAGCACCACGATCCCGAAGAGCAGGATGGCGCTTGAGAAGCTGCCCAACAGGAAGTACTTCACGGCACCTTCGGTGCTGAGTGGATCGCGCTTTGCGTATCCGGCAAGGACGTACCCAGGGATCACCATCAGCTCAAGGCCAACAAAGAGTGTGACGAGGTCGGTTGCAGCACCGAGAAGAATCGCGCCAGCGAGGGCGAAGAGGAGTGTTGCTGCAAGTTCGGCGGTTGGATACTTGCGCGCAGCAAGATACGCCGGCGCAATCAAGAGCGTGATTGCCACGATCGAGATTCCAAGAAGGCCGAGGAAGGCAACGAATGGCCCGGCAACGTAACTGCCGCCAAGTGCGCTCGCACTGCTGCCGCCTTGATTAATAAGCAGTGCGGCCGTTGCGCCGAGTGCGGCAAGCGCGACGGCGACCGGGGCGTGATTACGATTCGGCGTGACCATGTCACTGATCAACACGGCGATCGCGCCCACGATCACGGTGATCAGCGGCGCAAGGGTGAGTAGATCGTTGCTCATTGTCCGACCACGCTAATTGCCGACATCAGGAACGTCTCAACACTCTTTGCAAACGAGCTGGTGAGCAGTGTTGGCATGACACCGAAGACCACGATGAGTGCGGCGAGAGGCGCAAGCGTCAGAATCTCAGTTGGCGTGACATCGGTGAGATGCGACCCAAGCCCCTTCAAGAACGGCGAGAGTGGGCCGGTGAAGACGCGCTGGTACATGTAGAGCAGGTAGACGGCGGCAAGGATCATGACAAAGGTCGATGCGCCAGCAACCATCGGGTTGGCGATGAATGCGCCGAGCAGCACCAGGAACTCACCGGCGAATCCGGAGAGGCCCGGCAAACCTACGGAGGCGAAGAGGAAGAATCCGAAGAGTGCTGCGTAGACGGGAGTGCGCACCGCCCAGCCGCCCATCTTGGCGATTTCGCGATCGTGCGTGCGCTCGTAGCCGATACCGACGAGCAGAAAGAGCCCGCTGGTGATGAGACCGTGGTTGAGCATCTGCAAGATTGCGCCGTCGACTCCTTGCTGATTAAAGGTGAAGATGCCGAGCGTGACGAAGCCCATGTGGCTCACTGAGCTATACGCGATCAGTTTCTTCAGGTCGGTTTGCACGATCGCCACGAGCGCGCCGTAGATGATGGCGATCACGGAGAGGGCAATCATCAGTGGCGCAAAGAGGTGTGCACCGTCGGGGAAGAGTGGGATCGCGAAGCGAATAAAGCCGTAGCCGCCGAGCTTCAGCAGCACGCCGGCGAGGATGACGGAGCCTGCGGTGGGGGCCTGCACGTGCGCGTCGGGGAGCCAGGTGTGGAAGGGGAACATCGGCACCTTGATGGCAAAGGCGAGCGCGAATGCGGCGAATCCGAGGATCTGCAGCGTTGGGTCGGCGATGGTGCCCCGCAGCGCGATCAGGTCAAATGCCCCCGTCCAGGAGCCGGTGACGGCCTGGTGGCTGAAGGCGGTTGCCAGGATCGCTACGAGCATGAGGAGGGATCCAACGAGCGTATAGAGGACGAACTTGATCGTGGC
Source organism: bacterium (assembly GCA_037135015.1). GTDB lineage: Bacteria > Chloroflexota > Limnocylindria > Limnocylindrales > Limnocylindraceae > Limnocylindrus. The sequence goes on from JBAXLC010000041.1 coordinate 2,051, forward strand.
GTAGATGCGGTCGGCGCCGCCCCAGATGCCGATGATGAGATACATCGGCACGAGCACGATCTCCCAGAAGATGTAGAAGAGGAAGAGGTCGAGTGACAAGAAGACGCCGAGCATGCCGGTCTCAAGGATCAAGAAACTGATGAAGTACTCCTTCACGCGAGTCTGAATTGGGCCAAAGCTTGCAAGGATGCAAATCCAACTGAGCAGTGTCGTCAAGACAACGAGTGCGCCAGAGAGCCCATCAACGCCAAGGTGATAGGTGATCCCGAACGATGGGATCCACGAGAGCTGCTCGCTGAAGGCAAACTCGCCGCCTTGCGCACGAATCCCAAGCAACATTGCGAGGCTCAAGACAAAGGTGATCAAGGAGACGCCGAGTGCGGCGAAGCGAACAAGGCTTGGTCGCGATGATGGGAGGAACGCGATGCCGAGCGCACCGAGGAGTGGTGCGAAGATGATTAGCGAGAGAATTGGCATGTCGCTCATCCGGCGAGCCCTAAGTACGCCGCGGCAATCGCAACAAGGCCAAAGGCGATACCGAGTGCGTAGTTCTGCACGCGACCAGTTTGAATCTGTCGAAGCCCGCGGCCACCGCTCGAGGTGAGCGTTGCAACGCCGTTGACCGTGCCGTCCACAACGCGGCGGTCAAACCACCAGAGCGCGTTGGCGAACGTTCGGCCGAAGCGCACAAAGACGAGATCATTCAGATCATCAAAGTACCAACGGGCGCGACTCCCGTCGTAGAGGGGCTGCAGGCGCTTCACCACACGGCCGAGGAACTCGCTGCTATCGCCGCGGAAGAGTCGTACGCCAATGACGGTGCCGATTGAAGCAACGGTGACACTCGCAAGCATCAGGAGGCCGTCGATGCCGAAGAGCGTCCATGCCTCGTGTTCATGTTCCAGCATGGCGCTTGCCGGATGGAAGATTGGTTCGAGTCCGTTCACTAAGAGGCCATTCGCGAATGGGAAGCCGAGTGCTGCGCCGATCGCAATGGATGGCACAGCAAGGATGATGAGTGGCACGGTCATCGTCCATGGCGACTCGTGCACATGCGACTCGTCGTGCACGCGGCTCTGCCCCCAGAAGGTGAGCCCCATCAAGCGGAACATGTAGAAGGCGGTCATGCCGGCGACGACCATGCCAACAAGCCAGACCCAGGTAAACCCAAACTTGAATGCTTCGCCAAGAATCTCGTCTTTTGACCAGAAGCCGGCGAGTGGTGGGAGCCCAGCAATTGCGACAGTGCCGATCAACATCGTGGCGTACGTGATTGGGATCTTGCGCCAGAGCCCGCCCATCTTTGTCATCTCTTGTTCGCCGTTCACCGCGTGGATCACTGAGCCGGAGCCAAGGAAGAGAAGCCCCTTAAAGAATCCGTGCGTGATGAGATGGAAGATCGCTGGAATCCATGCACCAACGCCGAGTGCAGCAAACATGTAGCCGAGCTGTGAGAGCGTGGAGAAGGCGAGCACCCGCTTGATGTCTGTCTGCGTGAACGCAATCGACGCAGCGAAGATCGCGGTGAAGATGCCGATCGCGGCAACAATGAGCATCGCATCGTGGCTCGCGGCGAAGAGTGGGCTCATGCGCGCCACGAGATAGACGCCGGCGTTCACCATGGTCGCTGCGTGGATGAGTGCGCTGACGGGGGTTGGCCCCTCCATTGCGTCAGGGAGCCAGACATGCAGTGGGAACTGCGCCGACTTGCCGACTGCGCCGCAGAAGATCAGCAGGGCGATCACGGTGGCGGCGGGGCCAACGAGCATCCCCGCTTCAACGCCGGCGAGCACCGTATGGATGTCGAGTGAACCGAAGACGACCACGAGGGCCATCAGGCCGAGAGCGAAGCCGACGTCACCGACGCGGTTCGTAATGAATGCCTTCTTGGCGGCGAGGCCTGGCGCGGTCTTGGTGTACCAGAAGCCGATCAGCAGATACGAGGAGAGGCCGACGAGCTCCCAGGCGGCGAAGACGACGAGAAGGTTGTCGGCGAGAACGAGCAGCAGCATCGAGAACATGAAGAGGTTCAGGTAGGCGAAGAAGCGCCAGTAGCTGTCGTCGTGGCTCATGTATCCGACGCTGTAGAGGTGCACGAGGGCACCCACCGTGGTCACCACCAGGAGGAGGGCGCCCGTGAGGGCGTCAACGTGCAGGCCGAGCCCGAAGCTCAGGTCGCCAGAGGCAATCCAGGTGAAGAGCGGCATCGAGGCACCCGCCTCGCCGAGACCCCCGGTAAGGGCTGGGATCGCCAGGCTCATGGCCAGCGCCCAGGTGGCCACGATGGCGCCGAGCGGCACCAGGTGGGCCATCTTGCCGAGCCGGCGCCCGATGGCCGCCGTAAAGGCGAAGCCGATCAGGGGGAGGAGAAGGAGGAGCGGGGCGTACCCAGGAAGCGTGCCGACTTCGACCAGGGTCTCTGCGGTGATCATCGGTTACTGCCTCATCGTGTCGTACTCGTCGACCAGCGGCGTCTTCCGGTTGCGGAAGATGGCGATCACGATCGCCAAGCCAACGGTGGCCTCTGCTGCCGCCACGGCGATGATCAGGAGGGCGAAGGCTGCCCCCTGCCCTGCGAGCGACGGGATGAATGCGCCGAACGCGAGTGCGGCAAGGTTCACGGCGTTCAACATCAGCTCAATGCTCATCAACATGCTGATCGCGTTGCGTCGCGCGAGGAAGCCGAAGGACCCAATCGCAAAGAGCATTCCCGAAAGAACGAGGTATGGCTCCAGGTGCCCAGCGATTTGGCTCACTGCCCCTCCTCGCCCGCTTCATCAGCCTTCGGTTCCATGGCGAGGTAGAGGCCACCAATGACTGCGGCAAGGATGAGCACGCTCGCAATTTCAAAGGCGAGCAGGTACGGGCCAAAGAGTGCGGCGGCAACTGGCGCAGTGCCCGTTGCGGCCGGGGTGTCAGTAAAGACAGTGGAGCCCCAGTTTGTGCTGCCGAAGGCGAGGCCAAAGAGCAGAGCGAGGAGCACTGCAGCAAGGGCGGCGGGTGCGACCTGTGTTTGGAACGCCAACTTCACCGGCGCAAGCTTTGACTGCGTGAGCATGATCGCAAAGAGGATCAGCACGCTGATCGCGCCGATATAGACAAGCACTTGTGCGCCGGCAACAATCGCGGCCCCCAGCATCACGTAGATGCCAGCCAGTGCGCCAAGGGTGAGAATCAAGAAGAGGCCGCTCTTAATGATGTCGCGGCCGAAGACCACGGCGAACGCTGCGGCGAGCACCACGCCGCTGAGCAGCAAGAAGAGAACGTCTGACCACCCGAGCCCAATGAACGGGATGACGTCTGGGAGCGGCATCGGTTACTTGCGCAGGCTCTGTGGCAGCACAGGGAGCTGTCGAGCTGGATCGTAGCGTCGCCCAGCAACGGTGTTCTCCCAGTTTGCTTCGCCGCGGATGAAGGTTGCCTCTGATGTGCGCTCCAGCTTCGAGAGGGCGATGAGGTCAATCATCGGCTCGCTTCGATCGGTGTGCGCGAGTTCAAAATCAAAGCCGCTGCGGAGCGCGTCGTATGGGCAAGCGTCAACGCAGATGCCGCAAAGGATGCAGCGCGACTCGTCGACTTCGTACTTGGTAAGAATTCGCGGCTTCGGCATCAGCGCGCCAGTTGGGCACGTCTCTGCGCAGCGACCACACGAGACACATGGTGACTCGTTCAGGCTCATATCAAGCGGCGTGGTGACGAGCGTATCGAATCCGGTGCGCATGAAGTCGTAGCAGGCCGCACCAACAACTTCGGCGCAGACGTTGGCGCAGCGACCGCAGTCGATGCAGCGCGATGGCTCACGCAGAATGAACGCGTGCGAGTCGTCGCGCAGGTAGTCGTGGTTTGCACCAGTCCAGCGGTTTTCGGTAATAGAGCGGAATCCGGCACCACCGTGATGCTCTTTCTCGAGCGTCTTCAGTGTTGTGCCGTATTCAATGCCGAGGCGTCGCAGGTCGCAGAATCCGATCGCTTCGCAGGTGCACTGCAAGCAGCGCGTGCTCTCCGCCATCACTTCAGGCTTGGTGTACGGAATTTCGTACTGGATGTAATCGTTCTTGCGCTCTTCGGCTGGGAGTGCCTTCAGGCGCAGGCGTGGCTCCTTCACCTCGGCGGTAAACGGCACGATGCTGAGGAACTCTGGCTGTGGCTCAGCGAGTGTCTGTCGGTTGCGAATCTCCGAAAGGTCGAGCCCCTGCAGATACGCATCAACGGCGTAGGCGCAGCGTCGACCATCGGCGATAGAGGCGACGACGGTAGTTGCGCCGTTGTGCAAGTCGCCGCAGCCGAAGACCCCATCTCGGCCGGACTGGAAGGTGACGGCGTCCGCCTTCATTCGTCCGTTCTTAGTGGTGGCAACGCCCTCTGCGCCGACGCTCGCCCAGGTCATGTCGGGACCCTGCCCGATCGCCTTCAGGATGCGGTCGCACTCGATGATGAATTCGGTGCCGGGTGCTGGCTCTGGTCGTCGGCGACCGGAAGCGTCTGGTGCGCCGAGCTGCATGCGGATGAATTCGAGGCCGATCACCTTGTTGTTCGCATCGGTGACGACGCGCGTTGGTCCGGCCTGGAAGATGGCGCGTGCCCCCTCTTCGATCATCTCGTGCACTTCGTCGGCGGCTGGCATGTCCTTCATGTCGCGGCGGTAGACGAGGGTGACCTCCTTGGCCCCCTGGCGCACGCTCGTTCGTGCGCAGTCCATTGAGGTGTAGCCGCCACCAACAACAACCACGCGGCTCCCCTCGTGGTCTGGATAGGTGAGGCCGAGTGCGGCGGTGTGTAGGTAGTCAAGGCCGTCGATCACACCGTCGGCATCCTCGCCCGGAATTCCGAGGTCATTCGTGTCGTAGCAACCGATGGCAACGACGACACCGTCGTAACCCTGCGCCTTTAGGTCGGCAACGGTGAAGTCACGACCGAGCATCTTGCCGCACTCGAAGCGGCCGCCGAGTCGCGTGATGGACTGATACTCGCCGTCAAGCACTTCGATCTTTGGCAGTCGGTACTGCGGAATGCCGTAGCGCAACATGCCACCTGGCTCTGGGTCTTTCTCGAAGACGGTGACGTCGTGTCCGGCAACGAGCAGGTAGTACGCAGCGGATGCGCCCGCTGGACCTGAGCCAATCACGGCAACGCGCTTGCCCGTCTTTGGCTGTAGCTCGAATGGCACAGGTGGATCGAGATCCTCATCCCACATTGCCTTCAACACCTGATCGCCGGCGTAACGGTGGCTATCGCGAATCGCGATCGCCTCGTCTACTTCGTCGCGGCGGCAGTGATCCTCGCATGGCGCCGGGCAGACGCGGCCGAGGATGCTTGGGAATGG
>JBAXLC010000042.1:0-7245 GCA_037135015.1 bacterium
CCGCGTAGCGCAGCGTCTCGAAGTTCTGCGCTGGGCAGGCGCGGTTCGGACAACGATGGCGCACTTCATCACGCACCACTCCAGTGCTGCATGACGGACAGCGCGTTGGCATGGTGAACTCAGGGAGCGGCGAGGTGCGGCGCTCCGCAAGCCCACGCACCACCTCAGGAATGACGTCGCCCGCCTTCTGCAGCACGACAATGTCTCCCACGCGCACATCCTTGCGGCGAATCTCATCAATGTTGTGCAGCGTGGCACGCCGCACCGTTGAGCCGGCCACCAAGATCGGCTCCATCTCTGCCACTGGGGTGAGGTAGCCAGTGCGGCCCACCTCCACGCTGATGCCAAGAAGGCGTGTCGTCACCTGCTCTGGAGGGAACTTGTAGGCGATCGCCCACTTTGGTGAGCGCGCGATATAGCCGAGCTGCTCCTGGTCGGCGACCGCATCAACCTTCAGTACTGCGCCGTCGGTCTCGTACTCCAGGGTGCGACGCTTCTCGACCCACTCGGCAAGAAACGAGGCTGCACTCGCGCCGCTCAATCCTGCACGAGCGTTCTGCTCGGTAGGGAGCCCAAGTTCGTGCAGGCGACGGAGCGCCGCACTCTGCGCGACTGGGGCTGGCTCCTCAAAGAGCTGATAGGCGAAGAACGAGAGGTTGCGCTTGGCCGTGATCGCAGCATCTTTCTGCCGGAGCGATCCAGCGGCGGAGTTGCGCGGATTGGCGTACAGAGGGAGATCTGCCGCGGCACGCTCCGCGTTTAGCGAGGCAAACGACGACTTCGGCATATAGATCTCACCGCGCACCTCACAGGTAGCCAGCTGCTTGAGCGTTGCGGGAATCGCCCGGATCGTGCGCACGTTCGCCGTGACATCTTCACCGGTGGTGCCGTCTCCGCGCGTTGCAGCACGTACAAGTGCGCCGCGCTCGTAGATGAGACTGATTGCGAGTCCATCAATCTTTAGCTCAGCAACGAGCTCGGGCTCGCGCCCGCCGAGCCCCTTCGCCGCGCTGGCAGCGAAGTCAGCGACCTCTTCGGGCGAGAAGGCGTTCGAGAGGCTCAACATGGGGCGCTCGTGGCGCACCTCGGTCAGCTTGACCGCCGGCTCCACTCGATCGTCGGCACGCGCCCCAACACGCTGCGATGGCGAGTCTGGGGTTACGAACTCGGGATGCGCCGCCTCAAGGGCGTTCAGCTCAACGCGGAGCGCGTCGTACTCGGCGTCTGCGAGCGTTGGCGCATCCTCCACGTAGTAACGACGATCCGCCTCGGTAATGGCCGCAACCAGTTCGCGATAGCGTGCTGCTGGCCCAAGACCCTTGGCGCTCATCCCTGAACCTCCAGGTTGGCGATACTCGCCGCAAGCGTCTTCACGCCCGACCCGGCGAAGGCGATCGTGACCTCTTCATCGTGGCGGGTCAGCTTCGACGTGACAACGATCCCCTCGCCGAACGCGGCGTGTAGGACGCGGTCCCCATCACGGAAGTAGCGCTCACCTGGGATGCGCACCCGTGCTGGTGCCGCGGTGCGCGGCCGGAGTGGTGGGAGTACCGGCGTAGCAGCCGCCTGCGAAGGAGCACTTGCCGCACCACGACCCGTCGCTGCCCACGGGGGAATCCGACCAACCGGCTGCATCAGCTCTGGTGCCTCGCCAATGAACTCATCGTCGTCTGGCGCCTCATCGATCCCTTCGTCATGGGGCACGCGCAGCGAGCCAGAGCGCGCACCGGCGCTATAAGCGCGCCGTCTCGCCTCCAGGTCGCGCCCAGGGCGGAATGCGCCGCTCGGAGCACCTGGTGTGCCGCTCCCCTCGCGCCACGCCTCACCACTGGCGAATCCAGCACGCGCCGAGCGGAAACCACGACCAAACCGCGTCTCGCCATCGGCACGTGGGTCGTCGTCGTTCGCAACGTTCAGCAACTCTTCCGGGATCTCAGCGAGGAAGCGCGACGGCGCACCGTCACCATCACCCCAACCACGACGGAGGGCGTACGAGAGGCTGAGGCGGCGCTTTGCACGTGTGATGCCGACGTAGCAGAGGCGACGCTCCTCCTCCATCTGCTCCTGGTCCATGAGGGCACGACTATGCGGGAAGAGCCCTTCGGTCAACCCTGAGATGAAGACGGTTGGCCACTCCAGTCCCTTCGCCGCATGCAGGGTGATGAGTGTGACTCGCTCCGCGTCGCCATCAAAAGCGTCCTGATCGGCGACCAGCGCCGTGTCTTCAACAAAACGGTCCAGTGCGTCGAGTGGGGCGAGCTCCATGAATCGCCCAGAGATACCGCGGAGTTCGAGAAGGTTCGCCCAGCGCTCCTCCCCCTCCACACCCTCAGAGGCGAGATGCGCGCGGAGACCAGACTCGGAGTAGACGCCATCAAGCAGCTCAGGGAGCGTGACTGCGGCGATGCGATCGCGCAGCCGGCTGATCACATCGGCGATGCCGGCAAGGGAGTTCCGCGCGCGCGTGTTGACGCCGGCGACTTCGCCTCGTCCAGCGGCGGCGATCACATGTCCGTATGGGGTTCCGTCGGGCGCACTGACGCTCGGCGCAGCGGCGGCGCGCAGCAGCTCAATCGTCTTATCGCCGATGCCGCGTGGTGGCACGTTGAGAATGCGCTCATACGAGATGCGGTCGGTGTCGCTGCGCAGCACGCGGAGCCAGGCGAGCGCATCCTTCACCTCGCGGCGCTGATAGAAGCGTGTGCCACCGATCAGTTGGTACGGAATGCTCGAGCGCAGGAGTGCCTCTTCAATCGCGCGTGACTGGGCATTGGTGCGATATAAGATGGCAATGCCGTTCAGGCTGACCAGCTCTGGCGCATCGGCTCGACGGCCAGTCACCGCAGCGGAAGCCTCTTCAATGCGGCGCACAATCCAGGCCGCCTCATCTTCAGGGTCGAAGGCGCCGTAGACGGTGATCTGATCGCCACCCTCAAGTTCGGTCCAGAGTTTCTTCTTCTTGCGCCCCTGATTGTTGGAGACGACACCGTGCGCCGCATCGAGGATCGTTTGCGTGGAGCGATAGTTCTGTTCAAGTGGCACGACCTCCGCGGTTGGCCAGTCACGCTCAAAGTCGAGGATGTTGCGAATGTCTGCACCGCGCCAGCTGTAGATGGACTGATCGTCGTCACCTACAACACAGAGATTGCCGTGTTTCGCGGCGAGCTCCCGCACCCAGTTGTATTGGATGCGGTTCGTGTCCTGGTACTCATCAACGTGCAGGTACTCCCACTTCGCGCGGTAGCGATCGGCCACAGCGGGTGCCTCTTGCAGAAGGCGCAGCCCCTCAAGGAGGAGGTCGTCAAAGTCAAGGGCGTCGAGGCGCTTCAGCTCGGCGGCATAGCGACGAGCAAAGCGAGCGACGAGGCGCTCGTGATGCGTGATCGCGCGGTCTTCCATCTGCTCGGCGGTAAGGCCGTCATTCTTAGCGCGGCTGATGGCGCCAAGGATCAAGCTCGGCTTCGTCTCTCCGGTTGCGGGGAGGTCATCCTCTTTCAGGAACCCCTTGATCACCCGCGCCTGGTCGTCGGCGTCGTAGATGGTGAAGCCCTTGGGCAAACCGATCGCCTCACCGTCGCGGCGCAACATGCGAGCGCAGAGGCTGTGGAAGGTGCCCATCGCCACATCGCGTGCCGAATCGCCGATCATTTCGTGCAGGCGATCGCGCATCTCGGCGGCAGCCTTGTTCGTAAAGGTCACTGCGAGGATCTTCCAGGGCGAGACACCCTCGTGCTGGATCAGCCAGGCGATGCGATGCGTGATCACCCGCGTCTTTCCTGAGCCTGCGCCAGCGAGGACCAGTAGCGGGCCCGCAGTGGTAGTTACGGCGCGTCGCTGCGCCTCGTTCAATGGGGCGAGGATGCGCTCCTCAACAGCGGTGAGCGCGGCCCCGGAGAGCGGCGCACGTGCTGGAATGGAACGCTCCGCCGCCGACGGTTCACCTGTTGGATCGAGGGGGAGGTTCACCCCCATATTCTACCGCCCGCCACCCTCCGCCCACGAAAAACGAAGAGGACCCTCGGCCCCGCCGAGAGTCCTCTTCACTAGGTGCGAGGTAGGTACTAGAAGTCCATCTCGCCGCCGTGGGCGTGACCACCTGGCGCTCCGGACTCCTTCTTCTCTGGGATGTCGCTGACGACCGCCTCGGTCGTGAGCACCATCGCGGCAACCGACGCGGCGTTCTGCAGGGCAGATCGCGTCACCTTTGCGGCGTCGACGATCCCCTTCTCGAACATGTCGACCATCGTGTCGGTCGACGCGTCATAGCCGGTCCCCTTCTTCGCCTTCAGGATTGCCTCGATCACGACGTCGCCACGGGCGCCGGCGTTCTCTGCGATCTGTCGGGCTGGAGCTTCGAGGGCGCGGCGGACGATGTCCACCCCGACCTGCTCGTCACCCTCAAGCTTGATCTTGTCGAGCGCACCGCGCGCCTGCAGAAGCGTGGTGCCACCACCGGCGACAATTCCCTCCTCTACGGCCGCGCGGGTCGTTGAGAGGGCATCCTCGATGCGGTGCTTCTTCTCCTTGAGCTCGACCTCGGTGGCCGCGCCAACCTTGATCACTGCAACGCCGCCCGAAAGCTTGGCGAGGCGCTCCTGGAGCTTCTCCTTGTCGTAGTCCGACGTGGTCTCCTCAACCTGCGCCTTGATCTGCGCCATGCGCGCCTTGATCTCGGCAGGCTTCCCCGCGCCATCAACGATGGTCGAGTTGTCCTTGGTTGCGACGACGCGTCGTGCAGTGCCGAGGTCCTCGGCGGTCACGCTGTCGAGCTTGCGGCCAACCTCTTCCGAGATCACCGTTCCGCCGGTCAGCACCGCGATGTCGCGGAGCATCTCCTTGCGTCGGTCGCCGAAGCCTGGCGCCTTCACCGCAAGCACCTGTACGGTGCCGCGGATCTTGTTCACCACGAGCGTGGCAAGCGCCTCACCGTCAACATCCTCAGCAATGATCAGGAGTGGTCGACCGGTGCCGACCGCCTTCTCGAGCGCTGGGAGTGCATCGGCAACGGCCGAAATCTTCTTGTCAGTAATGAGGATCGCTGGGTTGTCGAGCTGTGCCTCCATGCGATCCGAGTTGGTCACGAAGTAGGCAGAGATGTACCCGCGGTCGAACTGCATCCCCTCGGTGTACTCCTTGTCGAGTCCGAGTGACTGCCCCTCTTCCACGGTGATGACGCCGTCCTTGCCGACCTTCTCCATCACTTCAGCGATCAACTCGCCGACGCTTGGATCTGCGGCAGAGATCGAGGCGACGGCAGCGATCTGCTCGCGCGTCTCAACCTTGCGGGACTGCGCCTTGATCTCGGCAACAACGGCGGCAACCGCCTTGTCGAGGCCGCGCTTGATCACCATTGGGTTTGCACCAGCGGCAACGTTGCGGAGGCCCTCGGTGACGAGTGCCTGGCCAAGTACGACGGCGGTGGTGGTGCCGTCACCGGCCACATCGTCGGTCTTCGTGGCAACTTCCTTCAGAAGCTGTGCGCCCATGTTCTCAAAGTGATCTTCGAGCTCAATGTCGCGTGCAATCGTCACACCGTCGTTGGTGATCGTTGGGGCGCCGAACTTCTTATCGAGCACCACGTTGCGGCCCTTTGGGCCAATCGTCACCTTTACGGTGTCGGCGAGCTTGTCGATGCCGCGCTTGAGCGCTCGTCGTGCCGCCTCATCAAAAACGACCTGCTTTGCCATTCGGTGTTTCCTCCTCTATCTGTGTTGGGTTACTACTTGGTAGTTGGATTACTCGACGACGGCCAAGATGTCCTTGGCGCCCACGATGAGAAACTCATCGCCATCGATCTTGAATTCGGTGCCGGCGTACTTGGCGTGCAGGACGCGATCGCCCACCTTCACGTCAATCGGCTCACGCTTCCCGTCATCAAGAATGCGGCCTGGTCCAACGGCGACGACTTCGCCCTCTTGTGGCTTCTCCTGCGCCGTGTCGGGCAGGATGATGCCGCTGGCGGTCTTCTCATCGCGCGGGACTGGCTTGACGACGACGCGGTCGCCGAGGGGTCGGAGTGCTGCCTTCTTGGCCATTGGTAGAACCTCCTTGTGGGCGGAAACACCGCCCCTGAACACTTGTGCCTACGCGGTGAGGCACGTGCTGAGATGTTAGCACTCGAGGGCTTAGAGTGCCAACTCCAGGCGTGGCGGGAGCGTGGCGTCGCGGGGGAAGATGCGGTCAAAGTTCTCCGCAATGGCGCGGGCGAGGGGCTCTACCGGCTCACCGCGATGCTCCGCGATCCACGCCAGGGTCAGGGCAACATTCGCCGGCTCGTTGCGGCGCGGGTCTGGTGCCCCTGGCATCGTGAGCCACGGCGCGTCGGTTTCGGTCAGCAGGCGATCGCGCGGGATCAGCGTGACCCACCCCCCCGTCGCCGACTCCTCGGGTCGGAAGGCGAGTCCAGAGATGGAGATGGCCCCGCCGAGCGCGAGTGCCTCCTCTACATAGGCGGCGCTCCCCGAGGCGCTGTGCAAGATGAATGGGACTCGACCGCCGAACGCCTTCGCACCACCAGGGGCGCCGATCGCTGAGCCCCTAAGCGTTGCAAGCAGTTGGCGTTGTGACTCATCGCCATCACCCAGCGAGCGGCAGTGCAGGATCAGCGGTTTGCCGAGTGCGGCAGCAACCTCAATATGCGCCTCAAGGTTTTCGATCTGGTCCGCGAGCGGCGCGAAGTCACGCTTCGTGTCGAGACCTGTCTCACCAATGGCCACCACACGCGGGTCGACCGCGCGCGCCAGCAGCGCATCGCGTCCGGGAGCATCAGTCACGGCCGTATAGGGGTGAATGCCAATCGCGAGATCGGCCCACGGCAGATCTGGTGCGATGCGGAAGGCGCCTTCGGAGCTCTCGATGCCGTACGACGGAATGAGGAGTCGAACCATCCCCGCGTCGCGTGCGCGCTGCGCGACCTGCTGGTAGTCGTCGTTGAAGCGATCGGCCTGCAGGTGCCCGTGCGCGTCAGTCAGCAGCGGCATCGAGCGCATCAGCCTCTAGTCGTGGGAAGAGCGGCTCTGGCGCTCCGAGTGGCCCAGCCGCGCCGAGTGCCCCCCATGCGCCAATCTCGTCGAGCGACGGACCGTTGTGGCCGTTCGCGTCGTACGGCCAGGTGCGCCCAAGCAGCGTCCAGATCTTTGCGGAGATAGATGGCATTGCCGGCCCTGCATAGAGCGAGATGAGGCGACACGACTCAAGTAGATCGCCAAGCACGCCGCGCAGCTTCTCCTCTGCAGCGGCATCACC
>JBAXLC010000043.1:0-6985 GCA_037135015.1 bacterium
ATGAAGAGGGTAAAAGAGAGTTAGATAGTTTTATAAATCCAAGTGAACGTTATCCGGTTATTGCAACTACTTCAAAGTTAATGACAACTGGAGTTGATGCTCAAACTTGTAAACTCATTGTACTTGACAGTAATATTGGTTCTCCAACAGAGTTCAAACAGATTATTGGCCGTGGAACCCGACTTTATGAAGGTAAGGACTACTTTACGATCTACGACTTTGTGAAGGCTCACCACCACTTCAGTGATCCCGAATGGGACGGCGATCCAATCGAGCCCATTGCCGCAGATCCGCGACCAGAAACTGAACAGAAAGAGCCCCTAGAACCCCAGGAGCCTAATGAGCCCCCACTTCAGAAGGCTCAGGTCAAACTCGCTGACGGAAAAGAGCGTTCGATTCAACACATGATGTGCACCAAGTTCTACCACCCAAGTGGAATCCCGATGAGCTCAGTGCAGTTCGTAGAATCACTATTTGGGCATCTGCCCGAGCTTTTCAAGAGCGAAAGTGAACTTCGCGCAATTTGGAGCGTGCCAAGCACTCGCAAGGAGTTGCTTGCTGGCCTTGCTGAACTCGGATACGGTGCGGAGCAATTGGCAGAAATGCAAAAGATCATCAGCGCTGAGAACTGCGACTTGTACGACGTGCTCGCGCACGTTGCGTACGCAACAGCACCGATCTCCCGTGCTGCGCGCGCAGAATATGCGCGCGGACGCATCGCCAATGAGTTCTCTGGGAAGCAGCGCGAATTTATAGACTTTGTATTGCAACACTACGTGGTTGCAGGCGTAGAGGAGCTTGCAGTAGAGAAGCTGACGCCCCTCCTGAACCTTAAGTACCAGCATTCAATCCGCGATGCAGTTTCAGATCTTGGTAGCGCCAGCTCAATCACTGCAGCGTTTGAAGGTTTTCAGAAGCATCTCTACGCCTCGGCGGCCGCCTAGCTCCCTCGCGTTCGCGCCCGCTATCCTCCCCCCATGTGTGGCCGCATTGTTCAGGCAACCTCGCCAGAGGAGATCGCCCGGGAGTTCGGGGCGGATCTCAGCGTGGGGGTGCGTGAGAGCCTGAGTACCCCTGCAATTGGCGATACGTCGCTGGTACGTGCGGGGTGGTATCCGCGCTGGAACATGGCCCCCTCGAGCCGAGTCCTCATGGTGGCGCCGGCCGCTGGGCCTGCGGGGGAGTCGCGGGTGGTGGAGTACGGGCGCTGGGGGCTGGTGCCCGCATGGCAGAAGGCACGTACCGGGCACGTATCAGGGCTCTTCAACGCTCGGGCCGAGACGGTCGCGCAGCTCCCATCCTTCAAGGAGGCGTACCGACACGGGCGGGTGCTGGTGCCCATCAACGCCTTCTATGAGTGGGAGAACCCCGAGTACCTCGAAGAGCAGGGGCGACCCATGGGACGCAAGGCGCCCAAGCAGCCGTGGGCGTACCTGCCGAGCGCGGGGGCGCACCTCACCCTGGGCGGCATCACCACCGAGTACGGCGGCGAGCGCACCCTCTCCCTTATAACGACGCAGGCGAACGCCACCGTTGGGCGCATTCACGACCGCATGCCGGTCATGCGGCGCGACGACGTAGCACGAAGCATCTGGCTCGACGGCGGCGCCCATCTTGACGATGTCGCGGCGCTCCTCGGGCCAGCTCCTGATGAATACCTGGCGCAACGGCGCGTCTCGCGCCTCGTCTCCAACGCGCGCAATGAGGGGCCCGAATGCCTGACCGAAGCGGGGGTCGAGGGCTTGGGGCTCGTGTAGTATCGCGGGAATTGTTGCCGAGGTGCAACACGATAAAGGAGCCCGCCATGCCCGCTAAGCGCTCACTCACTCTCGCTTTGGCGCTGCTGCTTGTTGCGGCAATTCCGGCGCGCGCCACGGGCTTCCCGGCGATCACGATCGTCGACGCCATCAACCCAGGTACTGGTACATCACTCGCACTTTGGGACGCTGGTCGCCTCGGTGACTACCTCTACACCCAGGCTGACGATGGAGTGACTGGCTATGAGCTCTGGCGCACCAACGGCACCACCACGACGCCAGTGGCAAACATCAACACCAACACCTCCGGCACCATTGACTCGAACCCAACTGGCTTCACCGCCTTGGGCGACTGGCTCTACTTTGCGGCCGCCGACGCCACTGAAGGGCGCGAGCTCTGGCGCACGAACGGCACAACGACGGAGCTGTATCTCGACATCAATACAACAGGCCTCGGCAGCTCTGACCCAACCGGCTTCACCCGCCTTGGCGACTGGCTCTATTTCAGCGCGACCCAGGGCACGGCAGACACCGAACTCTGGCGCACGAACGCCACGGGCACACAGCGCGTGGCCGACATTCGGCCCGGCAGCGAGGGATCGTCACCATCTGGCCTCACAGCTTTCGGGGATTGGCTCTACTTCATGGCAGATGACGGCACAAACGGCGCAGAGCTCTGGCGCACAAATGGCACCAGCACAGAGCTGTTCACCAACATTGACAGCGACGAGAGCGACGGCCCCAACTCCTACCCAAACAACTTCACCGAGTTCGGAGACTGGCTCTACTTCCAGGCAAGCGACGGCATCAACGGCGCCGAACTCTGGCGCACGAACGGCACGATTACCGAAATGGTTGCAAACATCAATGTGTCGACCAATACCAGTTCCAATCCGTATGGCTTCACCGTGCTCGGCGACTGGCTCTACTTCAGCGCCATTGACAGCACCACGGGCAGGGAACTCTGGCGTACGAATGGAACTACCACGGCGCGAGTGGCAGATATCAATGCCGGCTTACCTGACTCGAATGTTGGCGAATTCGAGGCGCTCGGCAACTGGCTCTACTTCCGGGCTGACGATGGTGCATCGGGCACGGAGCTATGGCGCACCAACGGCACAAGTACCACGCGCGTCGCAGACATCAACACCGGTACCGACGGCTCATACCCGTATGGACTGACCGTGCTCGGCAGCTACATCTACTTCAATGCAAGTGACCCCGGCAACGACAAGCTCTGGCGTGTGGGCGTCGCGGGAGGGGTTGAATCGGCATCGCCCGCTGGCACCAATGTGTTCTTTGGGTGCATGTGTGCCCACCCGATTCTCACACTAGATGGGCGACTCTTCGCCCCGGTGTTGACTGATCAAACCGGCTTTGAATTCGCCTACCTCGACGAGCCAACCTTTGGACTTCCATTAACGAACCGTGACGGTTCGGTGTGGAGCACGGCCCTCGTGCTGCTCGCTGGCGCGTTGGCAGTGGCTGGCGTTGGTCTACGTAAGGGGCAACTCGCGAAGTAGCGCCCGTTCATTTGTAGATACGCACCGCTTCCACCTACGGGTGGGGGTGGTGCTGTTTATAGGTGCATACTGAACGTGATGACCCGCCACGTTCGCATCCTGGTTGCCTTCGTGATTGGTGCGGTGCTGGCTGGCACAGCGCCTACTGCACGAGCGAGTGATCTGTGGCCGGGCGACTTCAAGAACTACGCGCAGATCGAGAGCGAGATCCTCGCTGTTGAGTTAGCCCACCCTGAGATCGTGGATGTCTTCTCTATTGGGCAGAGCTACGAGGGCCGCGAGCTCTATGTCGCCAAGATCAGCGACAACGTTGCCCTTGAAGAGGGCGAACCCGAAGTGCTCATCGATGCACTGCATCACTCAAACGAGCACGTCACGGTGGCGCAGGCGCTTGACCTACTACACACACTTGCCGATGGATATGGTGTCGACACGGTGATTACGTCGTTGGTTGATGAGCGGGTGGTGTGGATCGTTTTTGCTGTAAACCCCGATGGTCTTGAATACGAATTCACCGCAAATGGTCCGTGGAACTGGCGCAAGAACCGTCAGCCAACGCCCGGGTCGCGCTCCATTGGCACTGACTTGAATCGCAACTACAGCTCCTACTGGCGTTGCTGCAGCGTGAGCGTGCGCAACCCTGCGTCACGCGCCTATGGCGGCCCAGCCAAGTTCTCGGCGCCAGAGACCGCCGCCATGCGCGACTTTGTTGCCTCACGCGTCATTGATGGCGTGCAGCGCATCACCATCTACCTCAGCCTGCACGCCGCAGGGCGCTACATCGCCTGGCCACGCTTCCCGCCCGCTGCAGGGGTGCGCGCCACCACGCTCGACGATCGCCTCACCATGAACGCGCTCGTGATCGGCATCTCGCAGATCAATGGATACGAACACTTTCAATACGATCCGACGGGCGGTGCCTCCACCGATTGGATGTACGTGACCTACAAGATCCCAAGCCTCCTAATGGAGATTGGGGCATTCACCGGACTTATTGCACGGTTCTACCCAACCGCCGTGGCAATGGCGCGAGAGGTTGCTGGGAACCGCCCAGCGATCCTGTGGCTGATTCAGCAGGCGCAGTGCCCAGCTGACCCCGCCGGTCTCGGCGTGCGCAAGTGCGGCCCGCGGTTTGACGATTTCGAGCGCGAAGCTGGTTGGGTGGTAAACCCCGACGGCACCGACACCGCCACGAGCGGCCGCTTCGAGCGCGGCAACCCCGATCGCGTACGCATTGGCACGCACAGCATGCAGCTCGACGACACCGTCTCGGGATTCCGTGCCATGGTCACCGGCGCGCTCGCAGGGCGAACTGCCAACAGCTACGACCTTGATGGGGTCACCACCGCACGCTCGCCGCAGATCACGCTTGGCGCCGACCCTGGCGATCTGGTCTTTAACGCCTCGTTCTCCTACGGCCCCACCGCCACCTCGGCCGACTGGTTCCGGGTGTGGGTTGAGGCCGAAGATGGCACCCGCACGCTGGTGCATCAGCGTCTCGCCGCTTCGCGCTACCGCTACGCCGCATTTACTCGAGTTCGCATCTCGCTGACTGCTTGGGCAAATCAGATAGTGCGCATCGTCATTGGCGCTGGCGATGAGGGTCGCGATGGTCTCGTTGAAGTAGCCGTAGATGACGTGAGAATCGAACGCCGCTAAACTTCCCGACATGTCCACCAAGAACAGGTTGATCGCCCTTCTCGGCGCACTCGCACTCACTATCTCCGCACTTGCTACGCCGGCATCAGCGGAGGCCGCCACGGGGCTCACGGTGCGCCGTGTCACGGTATCTAGCGAATTCGTCGGCCAGGTCGTGCTGCGTGGCGTGCCCTCATCGCTGTTGCAATACATCACCTTCACCATCGTGCCGAAAGCTGGCAGCACCGCGAAGGCCGTGAGCGTCACCTACTCCAAGGCGCATCTCGTTGCGCAGCGCAAGCTCGGTTCACGCGTGAAAGAGGCCACGGTTCCAATCTTTGGTCTCTATCCCGGCTACAACAACACGGTGCGCATTACGGTTAAGCAGATCTATCGCAAGGCGATCACAACCACCGTGCGAATGCAAACCGCCGCGTACACAGGCTATTTCAGCGCAGAAACACGCATCGATGTGACGCCACGCGATGCAGCAATTCCACTCGACTACAGCTATATGCTCGTTAAACATTTATACAACGGCCTCGGCCCCGTAGTCCTCGACATCGACGGCAACATTCGCTGGGTTGGTCGCCCAGGGATGAACTCGCAGGGTGCCTACTTTTGGAACGGCTCAATCTATCTTGACAACAGCGAAGGCTTCAGTGCTGGGTCAAAACTCTTCCGCATGGACATGACCGGTGCGCTCACCGACGTCGCCGATTATGCGAGCGAGGGTGTCTGGGGCTTCCACCACAACTACGACCTCGGCAAGGTTGGCCTGCTGATTGAGCCGAACATTACCGTCGATGGCGCAGTGCACGTTGAGTCCACCATCTTGGAGATCAACAAGTCAGGCACTATTCTGGATCGCTGGAACATTACGCAGATCGTGCGCGACGCGATGGTTGCTGGGAACGATGATCCGTCAAACTTCGTGCGAGATGGCGACGATTGGCTGCACATCAATGCGTCAACCTATTGGGCCGCAAAGAATACGCTGGTGGTCTCTGGTCGTGAAGACTTCGTGATTGGAATCGGGTACAACGATAAGCAGATCAAGTGGATCCTTGGCGACCTGAGCAAGGCATGGGCTACCTATCCATCACTGCGGGCGTATGCGCTCACGATGGCGCCAGGGAGCATTGCGCCGATCGGCCATCACGCGGTTTCGATTACCCCTGACGGCAATCTCATGCTCTTTGATAACGGCTACGGGAGCTTCGCGCATACGCCAGCAGGCGACAATCACTCCTACAGCGCACCACGAAAATACTCCATTAACCTCGCGACAAGAACTGCGACCGAGGTGTGGAATTTCAAGCACAGCGAATCCATCTTCTCGGCGATCTGTTCAAGTGTGTATCAGCAGGGGAGCAGCTATCTGATTGACTACGCCCATGGGAACGATGGATATCTACACCTGGTTGGCGTTGGTACCCAGGACCGAACTGCCTTTGAGTACACCTGGGCGGGCCAGTGTTGGAGCGGTTGGAACACGCGCATCATTAGCCTTGAGGGCGTGCGCTACTAGATTCGCTCGTGGCACACTATGCCCATGATTGAAACTGCCTACTTCGCCACCGGATGCTTCTGGGGTGCTGAGCGCCGCTTCTGGCAGATGCCGGGCGTCACTGAAACCGCCGTTGGGTACATGGGCGGCCACGCCGAGTCGCCCACCTACGAGCAGGTGTGCACCGGGAGCACCGGTCACGCCGAGATGGTGAGGGTCGTCTTCGACAACCAGAAGGTCTCGTACCGTCGCCTCCTCGAGGAGTTCCTCACCATGCACGACCCAACGTCGCTGAACCGCCAGGGTGGCGACATTGGCTCCCAGTACCGCAGCGCCGTCTACTTCACGAACGACAACCAGCGCGAGGCGATTGAATCCGGGTTCAAGCTCTATGGGGCAGCCCTTGCCGCCGAGGGGCACGGCCCAATCGTGAGCGAGGTCCGCTCCGCGGACGGCATGACCTTCTGGGCGGCCGAGGAGTACCACCAGCGCTACCTCGAGAAGAGCCCGAAGGGCTACGACTGCCACAGCCAGACCGGGGTGCCCTTCCCATCGGA
>JBAXLC010000044.1:0-6884 GCA_037135015.1 bacterium
GTCTGGGCAAGGTCAATTTCGCCCGCGGCGAGACCGTTCAAGCGCTGTGCCTCTTCGGCAACGGCCTTGAAGACGATCGCGTCAACGTGCGCAATGTGCGCCGTGTCCCAATAGGTTGCGTTCTTGACGATTTCGACGCTGTCGCCAACCGTCCACTTGTCAAACTTGAATGGGCCCGTGCCAACCATTGAGCCAGCGCCACCCTGGGCGCCAGTGATCTTGGTCACATCGGACTCGGTGTTGTCACCCTTGCCCAGGGCCAGCGCCGTAGGCGACTGGATCCCGAAGACCGGAAGGGTCTGAGTCAGGATGAAGTTCGAGCTTGGCTTCTTCAGCTTGATCGCGACCGTCGAGGCGTCTACAGCAGTAGCCGACTCAAGATTGCTATTCGCACCGTAGCCGCCGAAGACAGCACCAATGTAATAGGTGTAGTCCTGGAGCTCGGTTGGAATGTTGATGAAGCGGTTGTAGTTGAACACGACTGCATCGGCATTGAAGTCGGTGCCGTCGTGGAACTTGACGCCGCTGCGCAGCTTGAACGTATAGGTGAGTGCATCAGCGCTCATCGTATAGCTCTCTGCGAGCACCGGAACAACCTTCGAGGTCGATCCTGGCTCAAGGCCGACGAGGGTCTCGACGACCTGCTGAATCACGTACGACGAGTTGCTGTCGTCAGTAAGTGCCGTGTCGGTTCGTACGATGTCACCTGGTAGGGCAACAATGAGGGTTCCGCCCTCTTTCGCTGCAGGGGTGCTCGAGCACGCCCCAGCGACCATGAGAAGGGCGCCAAGAATGGCACCAATCCGTAGGTTCTTCATGTGTTCTCCTTCGATGGCGAGTTTGGCCCGGGCACATGGCCCGGCCGTCGCGGGGTTTCCGCGATCACCTCATCCTACCCCAGCCCACACACGAATTAGGTTCAGAGAGCGCAACCTTGGGCGCCATTTCACGCACGATTTGAGTAAATCCCATGTGCGCCGCTACCCTCAACGCACCAGGCTGAAGTCCAGCTTGCAAGATTGATAAGGGAGGAACCTTCATGGCAACAGCCAAGAAGTCCGCGCCAAAGCGCGCGGCCGCCGTAAGCACCGGGGTCGCAACGACGTTTGCCGCCATTCCGGCTGCCCGAGCGAAGCAGCTCTTCAACTGGAACCGTGCGCTTGTGTTCTTGCACGGCATCCAGGCGATCATCATCGTGGTGATCAGCCCTACAGCAGCGGCGGTCCGCTTTATTGGGCACTATCCAGTCCAAGGCCCAATCGTCAATGGCATGCCAACGCTGAGCTCAGCGTCGGAGCTGCTCTTTAGCTTCCCGCTCGCCTACCTGGTTGCGGCGTTCTTCGGCCTCTCGGCCCTGGCGCACTTCCTGGTGGCGTTCCCGCTGCGCAAGCGCTACGAGGGCTGGCTTGCCCGCGAGTTCAACCCAATGCGTTGGGCTGAGTACGCGCTGAGCTCAACGCTCATGATCGTGGGCATCGCCTCACTCAGCTTCATCACCGATGCAGGCGCCCTTATCGCACTCGCGGTGGCGAATGCCTCCATGAACCTGTTTGGCTGGTCCATGGAAGAGGCGAACATCGGTCGCAAGAACGTGCAGTGGAGCCACTACATCTTTGGCTGCATCGCCGGCATTGCGCCGTGGATCGCCATCTTCATCTCGTTCGGCCTCTCGCTCGCGCACTGGCCAACGGGCACCACGGCAAACGGCGTGGACTTTGCAGCGTTTAAGACTGTTCTGATCGTGATCTATGTGAGCCTCTTCGTGAGCTTCAACATCTTCGCGATCAACATGGTCTTGCAGCGATTGAAGATTGGTAAGTGGGCTGACTACCTTCACGGTGAGCGCAGCTACATGATCCTTTCACTGGTAGCAAAGACCCTGCTCGCGTGGCAGGTCTGGACGGGAGTCTTCCAGCCAGGCTCGAACTAACCCCGTTACGAGGTACTCGGAGACCCTCGCCCATCTGGGCGGGGGTCTCCTTTTTGTAGCGATGGGGCGTACTATGCAGCCATGAGCAATGAGCGGGTTCCTGGTGATGCAGAAGGGCTGACGTACGCGAGTTACTTGGCACTCGATGAACTTCTCGGCCTCCAGCGACCCCGCTCTGACGAGCATGACGAGCTGCTCTTCATCACGATTCACCAAACCTATGAACTCTGGTTCAAGCAGATTCTGCATGAGGTCCGAGGTGCCATGAGCGCTCTCGCTGCGAACGAGAGCTGGCGTGCCTCCCACAGGCTTAGCCGAGTACGACACATTCTGAAGATTGCCGTTGCACAGGTAGACATCCTGGAGACGCTCACCCCACTCGAATTTGCCGCGTTCCGCAGCCGGCTCGCAACCTCTAGTGGATTTGAATCAGCGCAGTTCCGCGAGATTGAGGCGCTCTTCGGGATCCGCAACGCGCGTCTCGCCGACCTACTCCCAGATGAGCAGGCTCGAGAGGTTGTGCGCGCCACCCTAAGCGCACCGAGCCTTTGGGACGCGACGATCAAGTGGTTGGCGGTCCGCGGATGTGCCGTTCCGTCTCGACTCCTTTCCCGCGATGTGTCGGAGTCCTATGAAGGTGATGAGGAGCTCCAAGAGGTACTGCTAGGGGTCTATCGCGCCGGCGGCGAAGCGGCAAGCATTCTCGAGCAACTCGTTGATATCGATGAGGGGGTTCAGGAGTGGCGATATCGCCACGTCAAGATGGTAGAGCGAACCATTGGCCGAAAGTCGGGCACAGGTGGTTCGACCGGAGTGGAATATCTCGCCGCAAGCCTGCGTCGTTCGCTCTTCCCAGACCTTTGGGCTATTCGCGACCGTATGTAGTTGGAGCGGTCAGGTCACCGTTTGCTTTGAGGCGAACTCTGGGGCACGCCAGGCGTCCGTTCGAAGGATCTCAGCGAGCGTCGCTACCGCGCGATCAATGTCAGTAAAGGTCACATAGAGTGGCGAGAAGCCGAAGCGCAGAATGTTCGGCGCACGGAAATCACCGATGACGCCGCGGCTGATCAGCGCCTGGATGATCGGATAGCCGCTCTCGTGCGCAAAGGAGACCTGTCCACCGCGTAGCTGCCCCTCCCGTGGCGAGATGAGGGTAAGGCCGTAGCCCGCACACTCCGCCTCAACTCGCTCAATAAAGCGAGAGGTTTGCGCCATCGACTTGCGGCGAATCTCAGATAGGGCGATCCCCTCCCACATCTTCAGCGCCTCATCAAGTGCCGCCAGGCTGAGTACTTGCTGTGTGCCTGTGATGAAGCGCCGAATGCCAGGGGCCGGCTCATAGTCGGGCACGAATGTGAACGGGCTCTTGTGGCCGAGCCAGCCCTCTAGCGGCTGCCGCACCTGCTCAATCAGCGCCGGTGCCACCCAGGTGTATGAGGGGGCGCCTGGCCCACCATTGAGATACTTGTATCCGCAGCCGATCGCAAAGTCGGCGCCGTCGTGAGCGATATCAAGCTCGAGGACTCCGGTGGAGTGCGAGAGGTCCCACACCGTTAACGCGCCAGCAGCATGGGCTGCTGCGCTCAGTGCGCGCATGTCACGAATCCGTCCAGTTCGATAATCCACGTGCGTCAACATCAAGACCCCTGCCCCATCAAGCACCGTCGCCGGGCTGACTGACTCATCCCAGAAGCGCACCTCCACGTTGGGAAGGAGCTGGCGTAGGCCATCCAAGATGTAGAGATCGGTTGGGAAGTTCTCGCGTTCGGTGACCACAATCTGACGCTCTCCACGAAGCCGCAGCGCGGCGGCCAGAACGCGAAAGAGCGAGACCGACGTAGATTCCCCAACCACGACCTCGCCCTTTCCAACCCCAAGGAGCGGCGCGATCCGATCACCGACGCGGAGTGGCAGGTCGTACCAATCGGACTCGTTCCAACTACGGATGAGCCGCTCGCCCCACTGCTGATCAATCACGTTGGCGACGCGCTCATGCACCCCAATGGGCAGCGCCCCCAAAGAGTTTCCGTCGAGGTACACAACCTCTGCCGGTAGGGTGAATCGCTCTCGCAGCGCAGCAAGTGGGTCTTGCGCGTCGAGCTCTGCTGCTGAAAGATTCGTGTTCGTCATGAGCCTATCGTCTCACGCGCCAGAGATCTGCAACATCGCACGCGCATCTCGTAGTAGTGAGCCTCCTGGCGTATCAAGCTCTTCAAGCACATCGAAGTGATCACGGCCAGGAACGGTCGCAAGTGAAACGGTGGCGTGGCTCGCCCACTTCTCGCAGAGGAGCTCCGACTGTCGATGGAACTCCGACGGCTCATGCTCACCAACTCGCAGAAGGACCGGAATGTTGCGCTGTGGCACGTAGTTTACAGGTGAGAGATGTTTCGCTTCGTCAGCACTCATGCCGACCAGGTTGTTGACGTAGCTCTCAGCAATCGGCTCAAGGTCAAACGCACCTCCGATAAGTAGCAGCCCTGAAATCGCACTCCGCACGTGGGGCGGCGCCAGTTCAGTCACCAGCGTTGCGGCGAGGTGCGCCCCCGCCGAGTGCCCAGCCGCAACAATCCTGCTCACGTCACAGCCGAGCGTCGCCGCGTGCTCGATCAGATATGTCACGGCTGCCGAGGCTTCCGCGACGATCGCTGGGAGGGTGGTGGCTGGCGCCAGGGAGTAGCCAACGGCAACATGGGTTGCACCGAGCGGAGCGAGCGTTGCTGCGTAGCGACCGCCGTCATCAATCGAGCCCTCCTGCCACCACCCACCGTGAAACATCAGCAGCGTGGGGTGGGCTCCTTCACGATTAGCAAAGATCTCGAGACGGTTGGCCTCACTCGGTCCATATGCGACGCGGTGATAGACGCCACTCGCCTGTGCGGTACTCCGTGCCAGTACGGTGCGCTCGCGGCCGGCTGACATGGAACCAGCGGCGTCTCGCGCGGTTCGGCTTGGCGAGTACTCCGCATCAAGCCAGGCTCGACGCTGCGCGTTAGGGAACGAGGTCAATGTTCCCCTTCATGTTTGGATGCACATCACAGCGGAAGGTGTAGATCTTGTTGGCGTCGAGGGCAGGGAGCGTGTACTCCTCTGTCGCGATGCCAGTGAACTGCTCGCCAGCGAACACGGTGGTGCCACTTTCGATGATCGCCAGGTTGTGTGGGATACCGCTGTCCTTATTGGTAATTGTGAGCGTCACTTCGGTGCCGGCCTTGATCACCAGCTTCTCAAGATTGAATTTCACCCCTGAGGCGGTAATGGCGGGGGCCATCGGGTCTGCGCCTGTTGGCCCTGGATCGGCCTTTGCGCCGCCGGCGAAGATTGCCGACTGACCGATCAGCAGACTGAAGAAGGCGATCAGCACGACGTCAACGATGCGGCGCGATGGGCGAAGGGGTGTTGGATTCTCGATCGCACCGCCGCGCGCCGTAACGACCGCTTTCCACTCTCGGCGAGAGTCAATCAGCCAGCCGATCATGGCCATACCAAGCAGCACCGTGCCAAGCGTAAAGAACGGCAGGTTCACAGCGAGGCCGAAGAACATCACCGCAGCACCGGCGCAGATTGCAATCGGCATGATCGATGGTGGTGGCAGATGCACGCCAGCTGGCGCACTCTTCGCGGCGGGCGAATGCTTCCCAGCAAACTTCTTCCATGCAGGAATCTCAGCATGGCTCTCGGCGGTGCTCTGTGCATAGAGCAGGATGTAGGTCATGAGGCCCATCGCAAGGCCGGTGATCGCCAACATGAAGGCCATGTGTGGATCGTCGGCGACCACGAAGAAGACAAGGGCCGCCGCTTCAAAGATTGCGCCGATTGCGAGTGCGAGACCAAACATGGTGTGCCCTCCCTAACCTGACGACTTAGATGATGTAGAGCAGCGCGAAGAGCAGAATCCAGACGACGTCAACGAAGTGCCAATAGATCGAGGTTGCCTCGACCATGTCGTGGTGCTCGGCTGAGAATTGGCCAAGTCCGCCGCGGTAGAGGCAGACGGTGAGCATCAACACGCCGCCAAGGACGTGCGCGCCGTGAAAGCCGGTCAGCACATAGAAGGTGCTGCCGAATACCCCGTCGGCGATGCCGAAGCCGAGCTGCGTGTAGTCGTATGCCTGACCGATCAAGAAGGTGACGCCAAGCAGCACGGTCATGAGGAGGGCGCGGTTCATGCCCTGGCGATCGCCCTTGCGAATGCGCCACACGGCAATCTGGCAGGTGACTGAGCTGAGGACCAGCAAGCTGGTCATGATCGCGGGGAAGAGGACCTCGCTGTGAAGCTCGAACGCGCCGTTCCCCTCAGGTGGCCAGATCCCCGTTGCAGTGCGCAGGTTGAAGTAGGCCGCGAAAAGGCCCGCAAAGAACATGATCTCGGAGACGATGAAGAGAAGCATCCCAAGTACTGGGTTGCCGAGCCCCTTCTTGCCGTGACCGGCGCCGTGGCCGCTCGTCATGACTGCGCCGTCGCTCATTATTCGTGCTCCTTACCCGAGTGCGCGTGTCGGGCGTCGAAGAGTGGCCGCTCTGAGGTGATCGCGGGGAGTCGATCAAAGTTCCAGGCCGGTGGTGGTGACGAGGTTGCCCACTCCAAGGTGTTCGCCTCCCATGGGTCATCGCCCGCCTCTTCCCCATTGCGCAGCGAGATGTACACGTTCCAGAAGAACGGAAGCATGCTCAACCCAATGGTGAATCCGCCAATGGTCGCTGCGAGATTTAGGTCGTTCCAGCCAGCGGTTGGCGAATAGTCGGCGATGCGCCGTGGCATTCCCGAGAGGCCCAGGAGGTGCATCGGGAGGAAGGTCAGGTTCAATCCAACGTAC
Organism: bacterium; assembly: GCA_037135015.1. Taxonomy (GTDB): domain Bacteria; phylum Chloroflexota; class Limnocylindria; order Limnocylindrales; family Limnocylindraceae; genus Limnocylindrus. The sequence goes on from JBAXLC010000044.1 coordinate 6,748, forward strand.
ATCATCCAGAAGTGCACCTTGCCGAGGCGCTCGTCGAGCATCTTCCCCGACATCTTCGGGAAGTAGAAGTAAATGCCGGCCATGATGCCGAGGAACGAGCCGCCGAAGAGCACATAGTGAATGTGCGCAACGATCCA
>JBAXLC010000045.1:0-6878 GCA_037135015.1 bacterium
TTGTTCATACGTTGCACGCTTTACGGTGGACGCATAGAACCAATCTCGGCTCTTCATAGTCCACGACCAGGCGTTCTGTTTGATGGCAATTGCGCCAACGCCGAGCAGGGCGGCGCTGTAGGGGCTCGCCTTGTACTCGGTATAGAACTCGGCCACATGGGTGCGGTAGACGTAGAGCTTGAAAGGGATCTCCTCGACCACGCCGGCGTTGGTGCGTAGGACTCTGATGGTGTCAGGGGGTGAGATCTCACTCTTCCAGTCGGTGCAGGGCTTCTGCACGAAGGAGGCGGCGGCCGCAGGGGTCGGGTTAGCGCCCGCCACACCCACCACGCCAGAGAAGCAGAGGAGGGCGGCCCCTGCGAGCGCGATGGCGCGGCGGAGCGTCATACGAGATGTCGCTCTTCGTTCCATGTGGTGATTCTACCGCCTATGCGAGATCGGATCATGTGAGCCCGGAAAGGATCAGACCTACTCGCTAAGGCTTCCGTCAAAGCCACCATCTGCATCAAGGATGCGCAGCGCGAGCGAGAGGGCAAGACGCAGATCGGGTTCACGAAGATCCCAGCCTGTTACCTCTTCAATACGCTTGAGGCGATAGGCGGTGGTATTGCGATGCACACCGAGCGAGCTGCTCGCCTCAGACGAACCGGGCGCGTCGAGGATGGCGCGGACTGTTTCGATGCGCTGCCGGCGGGCGGCTGCAGTGCCCACGAGCAGTGGCCCAAGCAGCGAGAGTGCGAGTCGTCGCCCTTCTGGAATGGTCAGCACTGACCCGAGGAGTTGATGCGCAGGGAGTAGCTCCGCGCGAACGACCTGCTCGCCACCGCTACCGGCACGTCCGCCAATGCGTCGCTCGAGTGACTCAAGTGCGGCGCGCGCTTCAGCTTCGGCGGCGGGCCGTGCCGATGCTTCGGTGAATGGTCGCGACACAGCGACCGGTCGCTTCAATCGCTTGGCGACCTTACGTGCAGCATCGGCGGCACCAGGGTCGCTCGCGTCGGCAACGGCAATGATGCGCACCTCGAGGCTCTCATTACTGCCGCGCAACATGAAGCGGCGTGGGCTCGCTAGTAGGCGCAGCTCGCGACGGAGTGCGGGAACGTCGGCTTCATGTGGTCGCGGCTGGCGTGCCGCAATGGCGACCCATGGCGGCCCTTCAGCCGGCAGGGTGCGCGCCTCGCCTCGACCAGCATTGGCGGGAAGTTCGGCAGCAACGCGCACAATCTCGAGGGCGAGGAGTGGTGCGACGCGCTCACAAGCGATGCGATCGCGCTCGCCGACTGGCTCATCGCCGAGCAGAATGATCGAGCCTGGTCGCTCCGAGCCCTCATCGCCGAGTGGCGACTCTTCTAGGCCCTCTTCCAGTTCCCGTTCACCCTCTGGCGCACCTGGAACCGCGGGGAGCGGAATGCGCTGCCCGGTTGGCCGGCTCTTAGAGAGATAGTGCGAGACCGCCTTCGCCGCAGCGGCGCTCGACGGCAATCCTGCTGGTGCGACAACGGCGAGTGAGACGCCACCGCGCGCCTCGAGCGCAACTGCGCGACCGATGAATGCCGCGAGTGCACCAATGAGCGCTTCAAGTCCTTGGCCGTCGAGTGCGAGGGCGGCAATCTGCCGTTCAAGTCCGACCGCCTGTCGCTCGAGTTCGGCGCGACGATTAACGACCGCACCGATGAGGCTGCGCTCCAGCTGCGCCGATTCAGCGCCGTGCACGGCGAGACATGGCAGTCCGTTCTGCTCGGCGGCCTCCGCGAGCTCCGCTCTCGCCTTCGCTTCGGCCGCAGCCGGCTGCTCATCACCGAGGAGGAGGATGCCGGTGCTGCCGTGCTCTGCGAGATATTCCACGAGGTCGGCGCGCGCTTGCGCATCGGGGGCGGCTGCCGTGAGCAGCGTGAGTGGGATCAGCGCCAGATCACCCGACTCCATGCCGTCGAAGGCTGGGAGTCGCATGCGCATCACGCGAACCCAGGTGACGGTGCGCGCCATCGACTCGTCGCGCACCTTCGCCAGCGGCACGGCATTTGGGAGCAGCGTCTGCACGAGCTCTCGCAGTGATGCCATTACGCCCCCTCTCCCGATAGCCGACGTGTGATGCGCCGAATGATGGCGCCATAGTGGGCTGGGTCGGCGCCCCGTTCCGTAAGGAGCACGATCGGCACTGCAGCAAGGCCGGGTCGGATCTGCAACCAGAGTCGTGCGCGTGGTCGACGGAGCGTCAGCATGAGTCCGCCCATGATCAGCGCCGCGGCGATCCAGATGAGAAGTGAAGCTGGATCACGGCGCGCGATGATCCCCGTATACGAGGTGACCTCGCTGAGATAGACACTAAATCCGGCACCAGGCGCTGTGGCGATGTCACCCTCTGCGAGTACCGATGCAAAGATCGTTTTTAGTGGGAGGATGCCGTCCTCTGCTGGTGTTCCGTTTGGATCAGGAGCGCTCGCCACCATAAAGATTGCGGCAACTCCGCTCGCATCGCGGCGCAGCTGCATTTCGATCCCGGCGCTGCTCCCTGGGATCGGCAGGGTCGCGTACGGCGCGCCATCAACCTGCGCCGCAAACGGCGCATCACCAGACCAGAGGAGTGCGCCTGCGTCATCGCGGATCTCTAGTCGTGCGGCCGGTCCGAAGAAGTTCTGATGGAAGCTCCAGCCGTTATAGGCGAGCGGCTCATTGACGCGCACCGTCTGGCGCGCCACCTCTTCTCCGCCGACATAGACACCGAGGTCGGTCGCGAAATCAGCAAATGCACCGGTGGCGTTGCGCGGCGCGCTAAAGGCATGATTCACGATCACAAGCCCATCAGCGGTGCCGATCTTCCCCACGGGGAGTGCCTCACCATCGGTGAGCAAGATTCCTTGCGTGTAGCCGAAGATGCCCGAGGCGGCCGCGCCGAGCAGCATCACCACTAACCCGGTGTGCATCACCAGGGTGAAGCGCCCCGAGCGACGGAAGCGGTCTGCATGGAGAAGGAGCCCACCGTTGCGCTCTGGGTCGGCGGCAACGCTCACCTCCCAACCATCGCGCTTCGCCTCTGCGGCGGCGGCGCTCGCTCGGGCACCGAGTTCCGCATCCACCGGCAGTGCTGTGGAAAGTTCGATCACGCCGCGCCCAGGCAGTGATTCGCCGAAGAATGTGTCGGGCTGCTCGGGGCGTGATGGTGCTGTGGCTGCCGCGATCTTCGGGAGGCGGTCCCAGGTGCAGACGATGATCGAGATGGTGAGGAGCACCAGCAGCGCCGTGAACCACGGCGAGGTGAAGACGCGGAAAAGGCCGAGGCGCTCAAAGATCCCCACCAGCGGACCAAGCGTGGGCTCGTACTCAGCGCGCAGCTTCGCCATCTCGTTGGCATAGTCGCCGGCGTTCTGGAGCGCGTAGTCGGGGAGTTGACGGAGGGCGATGCCAACCGTTGCGGCGAGCGCGATCACGCCGATCTGGAGCACGGCAAATCGGACGTTTGCTAGGAGGGCGCGCGTGAGGAGGAGTGGGCCGCTTATCACCCGCTGATGGTAGCCTTCGCCCCGCTGGGCCATCTGCCCCGCAGGCGCCGTGGCGGCGTCAACGCACAACAGGGGGTGAGATGGCACGAGGGAACAACCACGGAGCGCTCGACGACCTCGATCGTCGCCTGATGGAGGTGCTGCAGGCCGACGGCCGCAAGCCCTTCACAGAAATCGCCGCCGCATTCGGTGTCCCCGAGTCAACCATCCGCGCCCGCTATAAGGGGCTCGTTGACCGCGGAGCACTCAAGGTCATCGCCGTGGCAGATCCGCTCAAGGTTGGCTATCCACTGATGGCGATGATCGGCGTGCGCTGTACCCCAGCCGCACTCCTCACCACCGCCAAAGAACTGGAAGCGCTCCCTGAGGTGAGCTACTGCGTGGTGGTGGCTGGCGCGTACGACCTACTGATTGAAGTGGTCTGCGAAGACAATGATGCGCTGCTGACCTTCCTCACGGATCGACTGCGCTCCATTGCCGGTGTGCTTGAAACGGAGACGTTCGTGTACTTGCGAATCTTGAAGCAGAACTACGAATGGGGAACGACCCCGACCTGACCGCCTGAGCGGCTCGGCCGGGGCCGTCCCGGTTCTTCCTAGAGCGCGCGGGTTACGCGGCGCGACGCTTCGATCGACCAACCAGTGCCGCTGCACCGATCCAGGCGAGCAGTGCCGCCAAGATGATTGTTGGCAGTGCCGTCGTCCAGCCGTTCTCTTCCTCACCAATCCCTGCGGTGTTCATGGCAAAGAGTGGCACTGGCCCAACGATGGTGCCGTCAGGGAGTACGCACGTGACGATCAACGGATCGTTTACGTCAACGTCCGCGGCGCACGGCTCGAGTGAGGCGCGGAACTCTTCCATCAAGGTCTTGTACATCGTGGCCCAATCGGTATCCCCGTCAGTGCCATCAGCCATAACCATTGGGAAGAGTGAGCCATCAGGAAGCAGGCACGGCAGAACCGTGTCGCTTGAAATTGGTGCATTCGGATCGGTGATCCCCTCTGGACAGGCGCTCGGATCGCCGGTGAGCGTGCGCCAGTACGGCTCAGGGACGACACCGCCACTGCGACCGGTCAGCGCAACAAGTGCTGCAGGTGCGTCGGCGGGAAGGACGTCGCCCTGATGGCTGTCAAAGGTTGCTGCACCCGTGAGTGGATCAACCTGATAGACGAAGCTATGTCCGTTGATGCAGCCCGACTCGCAGTCGTTCCATCCATAGGTGTACACAACGATCCAGATGGCGTCGCTCCCTGGCTCGCCCTTCACGTCGTAATACTTCGTGGCGCCAATCAGCGCGCCGTCGTTGTAGGTGAATTCGTCGAATGGCCCACCGGCGGCGAGCACCGCGGCGTGTGCATCTGCGGGAGAGGCAATCGGCAGTGTGCCGCTGTAGCTGCCGATCGAGTACATCACCGCCTCTGGGGTGGCGTCTGGGGCTGGAACCTCGTCAGCCGCGGCCACTGGGGCAACAGCCGCCAGCAGGAGGGTGAGCGGGAGGAAGAGCTTCAGGAGTGTTCGCACGATTCACCTCTACTTCATCTCTGTGTGGGGAGTGTCCCCATCAGTATCGTAACGAGCGCGAGGGGCTGGTGGTTCCCGAGAGGGGTCAGCCCGCCTGGTCGTACGGCTGTGGGAGCCACTCGCCCCCTGCAAGAGCGTGGAGCTCCCCGAGCGAGATATCGAACCAGGCGCCGTGGAGCGTGAGGCTGCCGGCGCGCTCGCGCTCAGCAATCCATGGGAAGGTGCGAAGGTGTTCAAGTGACTGCTGCACGCTGAGATGCTCGATGAGCCGCTGGCGCTCTTGCGGGCCGCCTGTGGTCGAGGTTGGGGTTCGCTCGTCGAGCGTTTTCAGATCAGCGACCCATGCGCCGATGAAGTCGGAGTCGGTCAGCCGTGATGCCGGATCGAGCGCTGCACCGACGCCACCACACCGTCCATGCCCCATGACGACAATGGAGTCCACCTCAAGGCCAAGAACGGCGAACTCGAGGGCGGCACTCGCACCATGGCTCTTGGCGTCGGGAGCGTATACAGGGACGAGGGCGGCGACGTTGCGCACGACAAAGAGTTCACCAGGGCCAGCATCGAAGATCGTCTCTGGGGCGGAGCGGGAGTCAGAGCAGGCAACGATCATCGTGCGCGGCTTCTGCCCCTCGCGCGCAAGCTCGTCATATCGCACACGCTCGTCGTTGTAACGACCGGCGCGGAAGCGACGGTATCCGGCGCTGAGGCGCTCCGAGAGGGGCTGGCTCGTCATGGCATCAGTCTAAACGAGGCCATCAAGGCGACCAGGGCTAGGACTAAGAGAGCGGAAGTTGTGGTCGGGGCGAGAGGATTCGAACCTCCGACCTCCTGCTCCCAAAGCAGGCGCGCTACCAAGCTGCGCCACACCCCGACATGCCCATCCTAAACGCTCCCCCCGATCGGGTGGCATCATCACCCTATGCCTGCTGAAACGAGGCCCAAATCGGGCTCCCTCCGAGCCGCCGCCGCGTCAGCCATCGTGCCCGGACTCGGCCAGTGGCTGGATGGCCGCCGCCGAGCAGCACTCCTCGCCGCCCTCCCCCTACTCCTCCTTTTGGCCGTGGCACTCGGTGCCCTTCTGACACTCGGCGTAGTCCGGACCGCCGCCGCAATCGCTACCCCTGGACGCCTGACGGTCGCCTTCGCCCTCTTGCTCCTCTCTATTCCGTGGCGCATTCTCGTCACCATAGATGCGGCGCGGGGAACGAAGCGGACGAGTCGCTCAGCGATCCTGCTAGCCCTCGCCCTCCTGATCTCGATCGCACCGCAGGCGGGCGCCGCGGCGATCGTCTACCGCGCCAAGGTCGCAGCGACCGATGTCTTCTCGGGCTTCGGCACACCAACCCCTGATGGCTCCGCGGTTGAGAGCGCCACCCCAACGCCGCCGCCAATCGGCGATCGCTTCACCATGTTGCTGATCGGTGCTGATACCGTCGGGCATCGCACCTCGTTCAACACCGACTCCATGATTATTGTCAGCTGGGATCGGATCGGCGGCTACGTCACCACCGTCTCTATTCCGCGCGACCTAGTGAACGTACCGCTCGGTAACGGCGACGTTTATGCGCCGAAGATCAACTCTCTCTGGTCGCATGCGGCGCGCTACCCGAAGCAGTTCCCTGATGGACCTGCGGTCGCACTCAGCACCGCCCTCGGCACGATGTTCAACGTCAAGATTGATGCGACAGCGGTCGTCGTCATTCCGACATTTGTCAAGATCATTGATCAGCTCGGTGGTGTTGATCTAACAATCCGCCGCGAGATTCTTGATGTCACCTATCGCACAGATTTGAGCGGGGCCAAGCTGCCCGCAGGGAACTGGCATATGAGTGGACAGTGTGCCCTCGCCTACGC
>JBAXLC010000046.1:0-6868 GCA_037135015.1 bacterium
GCTGTCTCCGATCGACTCTGGTCGACCTTCTTGATTCGCATTGAGGCGGCACTGCGCACGTACGGTGCCATTACCCAGACGCAACTGGCGTCGCACGTGATTGGCAAGTTGCGCATGGTGAAGTCAGCCGAAGAGGCGGCGCTGCTGCGCGGCGCGGGTCGCGCTGTGGACACCGTCGTCATGGCAATCACGAGCGGCAAGCTGCTCGGTCGCACCGAGAACGACGTCGCGCGCGAAGTGCGCGAGCGACTCACCGGTGCCGGGCACGAGGTCTCATCGTTCGCCATCGTTGGTTCCGGCCCGAACTCGGCCTCGCCACACCACGAGGCCTCGTCGCGTGTGATCAACGCCGGCGATGCGATCGTGCTCGACATCGGTGGCGTCTTCGGCGGCTATGGCTCCGACACCACGCGCTCCATCTGGGTGACCGGCCCGAACGGGGCGGTGCCACCAAGCGACGACTACCTGCGCCGCTACGACATCCTGAAGCGCGCCCACCAGGCGGCGATGGATCGCGTTCGGCCAGGGGTGAGCTGCGAATCGGTCGATGCCGCCGCCCGCGCCGTGATCGACGCGGCAGGGGAGGGGGCCCGCTTCTTCCACCGCACCGGGCACGGAATCGGCCTCGAAGAGCACGAGGATCCGTACATCGTCGCGGGAAACACCACGAAGCTCGTCCCAGGCCACGCCTTCTCGATCGAGCCCGGCATCTACGTCGAGGGTGTCAACGGCGCCCGCATCGAAGACATCGTCCTCTGTGGCGAGAGCGCCGTGGATTCCCTGAATCACACCAAGCGCGACCTTTACGTGGTGGCCGGATGAACGAGGGTCCAGTCGCAAACGCACAGCAGCAGGTTCGCCAGGCGACTCCGGCGCAGGTGCGCCGCATCGCCAAGGCACGACCGTATGTGCCGCTGCATGACTTGCGACGAACCTATGGACTCCCTGGCGACGAAGAGATCACCACGCGCATCGAGACACCTGAAGGGCCGGCATGGATCGGTCTCCCAGAGCGCGAGGCTCGCATCATCGAGAGCCTGGTGCGCGAAGGGGAGATCGCGCTGATCTTTGCTGACTCACCGCGCGCCCGCGTGGTGCTCGGCTTCCACAGCCTGACGCTGCACGCCTAAGCGTCGACTCCTTCGCCGCGCAGGAGCGCGCGCTTGAAGGCAATCGGATCCGTTGCCCCAGGACGCCAACTGCTCCCTGCGCTGCCACCGAATCCGCCGATGCCGTTTGACGCCAGCACGCGATGGCAGGGGATCAGCACGGGCACGCGGTTCTTGCCGAGCGCACCGCCCACGGCACGCGCGGCACGTGGTGACCCACTCGCCGCCGCAAGTTCTCCGTACGTAACCGTTCCACCGAAGCGCACGCTAGCTAACGCACGGAACACGCGCTGCTCAAACTCTGTCGCCCACGAAAGATCCACGGCCGCGAGTCGCTCGCGTGCACTCAGCTTTCCGCGAAGTGCGGCGTTCAGGATGCGGTTCACCTCGCGTGCGCTCGTGATCGGCCCGGTAGCGCGACGCGCTACAGCGCCAGTGCCCACAGGTGCAAACGGTGCGTGTGGGTCGAGGGCGATGGCGCAGATGCGGCCGTTCTCCACGGCCACCGGAAGCGCTCCCCACGGGCTCGACCACGAGTAGATCTGCATGCGCGCAGCCTAGCCGCAGGGGCGTATCGCCCAAGTGCGGCGTATACTCCCCCTGAGTATGTCAACCGAGCTCGTTCCTGCGGCACCAGCGACTCCCGTGGCGGAGATTGCCCTCCCCGTCACCGGCATGACCTGCGCCTCGTGCGTGAACCGCGTGGAGCGATTCTTGAAGAAGGCCGACGGCGTGAGCGGCGCGAGCGTGAACCTCGCCACCTCGATGGCGACCATTCAATACGCGCCAGAGGCAACAGGGGTTGCCGATCTTGCCGCGGTGATTACCGCTGCAGGCTATGAAGTGCCCGCCGCAGCGCTCGCCCTCGCTGGGCGTGAAGGTGATGCCGACGCGCAAGAGGCGCGCGAAGCACTTGATGCTGAGCTGGTCGCCGCGCGCAGCAAAGAGACGCGCGGACTTCTGCGCGACGGGATCATCGCCACGACATTCGGCATAGGTGCGGCGGTACTCATGTTGCAGCCGTGGCTCTTCATCAGCATGGAGCGCATCAACTGGATCCTGATCGTGCCCTCCACCATCATTCAGTTCGCCGTTGGCTGGCGCTTCCACTCGCGCGCAGTTCGCGCACTCCGTCACGGCTCGCTCACCATGGAGACACTGGTCAGCCTTGGTACCACTGCGGCATGGGGATGGTCGGTGGCGATCACCCTCTTCCATGCGCAACTGATGCGCGTCGGCGTTCCGGCACATGCCACCTGGGACGCCGCCGCACTCATCCTCGGATTCGTCGCACTCGGTCGATGGATGGAGGCGCGCGCCAAAGAGCAGACCACCAGTGCGGTCCGTGGAATCCTGGCGCTGCAGCCAAGAGAGGCAGAGCTGCTTGCAACCGCCGACGCACCAACCGCAACGATTATTGCCGTGAGCAAGATCATCGCCGGTGATCTGCTGCGCATTTGCCCTGGTGGTCGCATCCCGGTGGACGGCATCATTGTGAGTGGTCGTGCCGCCGTTGATGAGTCCGCCATCACTGGTGAGTCACTCCCAGTGGAGCGCGGCCCAGGGAGCCGACTCGCCGCCGGCACACTCCTCACCGATGCGTCGATCGTGATGCGGGCGACGCAGGTTGGTGCGAACACCACGCTGGCCCGCATCGTGGCCATGGTCGAGCGCGCACAAGGGTCGAAGCCTGCGATTGCTCGACTTGCGGATCGGATCTCCGAGGTATTCGTACCGGCCATCTTGCTGATTGCCGTGGCGACCTTCGCTGGCTGGTACCTGCTCGGCGCCGAGCCGCGCCTCGTGCGCGCCGTGGCCACCGCCATCGCCGTGCTCGTGGTTGCCTGCCCCTGCGCCATGGGCCTCGCCACTCCCACCGCCGTGATCTCTGGCACCGGCCGTGGCGCCGAGGCGGGGATCCTGGTGCGTGACGCCGCCATCCTCGAAGCGGCGGGGAAGCTTCGCGCCGTGGTTTGGGATAAGACCGGCACCCTCACCCTCGGTCAACACGCCCTCGTCGGCCGCCTCGCCCTCGCTACCGGTCCGCTCGTCGGCGACACCGATCGCCTCCTACAGATTGCCGCCGCAGTGGAGAGCCCATCGGAGCATCCGCTCGCGCGTGCCATCGTCCGCGCCGCAGGCACCGTCACAGCAAGCGCCACCAACTTCGCCATGCACGCAGGGCACGGCGTGAGCGCCAGCATGGATGGCGCAACGGTGCGCATCGGCACTGAGGCCTTCACCGCCACGACCAACCCCGAGCTGATTGGCTGGGCCACAGCAGAGGCGGCCGCGGGACGTACGCCACTCTTCATCTCAATGAACGGCGAATCAGCCGGCGCACTCAGCCTTGCCGATACGATTCGCCCAGAGAGCGCCGCAGCGATTCGTGCACTGAGCGCACGCGGCATTGAGTCGTGGATCATCAGCGGCGATCGCCAAGAGGTGGTGAACGCCATTGCCCACGATCTCAACATTCCACCAGAGCGCGCCCGCGGCGGCATTCTGCCTGGCGGTAAGGGCGATGCGATCGCCGAGATCCGACGCAGCAGCAGCGGACCCGTGGCGATGGTGGGGGATGGCGTAAACGATGCGCCGGCACTCGCCGCAGCCGACGTTGGCATCTCGATGGGTGGCGGTACCGAGATTGCCATCGATGCCTCAGCTGCAACGCTGAGCGGCGCCGACCCGCGCGGTGTGCCGCTGCTCGTTGACCTCTCGCGCGCTACGACGCGCATCATCAAGCAGAACCTTGCTTGGGCCTTTGGCTACAACATCCTTCTCGTGCCACTCGCCGCAGGCCTGGCACTCCCGGCCTTCGGCATCGGCCTTGACCCAGCCCTCGCCGCCGCCGCCATGGGCGGATCGAGCGTGACGGTGGTGCTGAATGCGTTGAGGCTGCGAAGGCTGCCGCTCAATCGCGATCAGCTGAACTGACCGATTAGCCCAGAAACGGTCGCAGCTCCACCCGGCGATTACACGCGCGAGAGCCGTCCACCGCCAGGGCCTGCGCCTGCTCGGGTGAATCGGCGTTGATGATCCAAAAGCCGCTGTAGTGCTCGGGGGCGGCGAAGAGTGAGCCAGGGGTGATGGCGCCGAGACCGTTGCGATTGTCGATCAGCGTGGCGCGGTTCGGTTCGGCGATACCCGCGGCGAGAACCAGGTGGTTGCCTGCGGTGAGACGCTCGTTGAAGGCGTCGATTGCGGCACCTTCGCCAGGGGTGGCAGTGTTGCTGCCGCCGTCAATCACAAAGAGGACGAACCGCATGGCTATTGCGGACTCAATTCAAAGGTGAGGTCAACAGTTACGGAATCGCCAATCTCTAATCCCTCGGCTCTGCGGATCGCAACCTTGATCGGGATGAGGTACGAGTCGCTTTTAGGAAAGAGCGAGGTGCTAAACGTAGTGGCGCCGATGCGTCCCTTGACCGGGATTACTCCCCAGCCGTAGGTGAGCTGACGAGAGAGCGATTTGATCTGTGCGCTCTCCTTCTTTGGGATGGGGACGAAATGAAATGGCGATGGTCCCCGCCAGTGAATCAGCGACGCACGCACGCGCATGTCCATGCGTTGGCCTTAACGCAGTTTCCCGAAGAGCGCCGAGGCGTTCTGACCGCCGAAGCCGAAGCCATTGATCAGCACACGGTCGATTGCCTGTTTGGTGCGTGCGGTGTGCGGCACGTAGTCGAGGTCGCACTCTGGATCTGGCGTGTCGAGGTTGATCGTTGGTGGCACGGTGCCCGTCTCGATCGCCTTGATGGCGGCGAGTCCGGCAACGGCGCCAGCGCCACCCAAGAGGTGCCCAACCATGCTCTTTGGGGAGCTGATCGGAATCTTGTAGGCGTGATCGCCGAGGGCGCGCTTGATCGCCTTCGTCTCGGTGAGGTCGTTGAGTGGGGTGCTCGTGCCGTGCGCCACGATGTAGCTGATGTCGTCGATGACGGCGCCGCCATCGAGGATCGCCTTGGTCATAGAGCCTGCCGCGCCACGGCCGGTTGGCTCAGGGGCGCTGATATGGAAGGCGTCGGCCGTTGCGCCGGCACCGAGCAGCTCGGCGCGAATGGTTGCGCCACGTGCCTTGGCATGGGCGAGCGACTCGATCACGAAGACCGCACCGCCTTCGCCGAAGACGAAGCCGTCACGGTTCTTGTCGAACGGTCGGCTGGCGTGCGTTGGGTCGTCGTTCCGCTTGCTGAGGGCGCCCATGTTGCTGAGGGCGGCGAAGGCCATCGGCAGGAGTGGTGCTTCGACGCCGCCGGCAACGACCACGTCAGCCTCGCCGCTGCGGATCAGGCGGAGCGCATCTTGAAAGGCGAGCACGCCCGTCGCGCAGGCGGCGGCCTGGGTGATGGCGGCGCCAGTGAGGCCGTACTTCATGCTGACCATGCAGGCGCCCATGCTTGGGCTGAGTGCAGGAATGGCGAAGGCGCTCACGAAGCGGCCACCCTTCTCGCGATAGGCGTCGCTCCCCATGGTGACCTGCTCGATGCCACCACCGCCGGTGTTGATGACCGTAGCGACGCGGTCGCGGCGCTCCGGCTCCCAGCTGGCGATGTCGGCGAGACCGGCATGTTCAATGGCTTCGGTGGCGGCGGCGATCGCGAACTGCACGAAGCGGCTCATGCGGCGCGCCATCTTCATGTCCATGGTGAGGAGCGGATCAAAGCCCTTCACCTCGGCGGCAATTCGCACGTCGTTTGGTGAGGCGTCGAAGAGGGTGATGGGACCGGCGCCAGAGCGCCCGGCGATAAGTCCGTCCCAGTACTCGCCGGCGCTATTGCCGATCGGGGTGATCGCGCCGTAGCCGGTGATGACCGCGCGCTGCGTGTCGGTTCGTACGGGGGTGGTGCTCATGGCTCCTCCTACTTTCCGGTCCAGCGTCGCAACACGATGGCGCCATTATGCCCACCGAGCCCGACGTTGTTGCTCACCGCGGCGCGAATCTCGGCCGAGCGAGTTTCAAGATTGACGTTCAGATTGCAGGCGGGGTCTACGTTCTTGGTGTTGAGCGTTCCTGGAATCACCTGGTGATGCAGCGAGAGGGTCGTGAAGACCGCCTCAACCGCACCCGCGGCACCCATGAGGTGGCCGGTGAGTGACTTGGTGGCCGAGACCGGAATCTCTGCCGCGCGTGCGCCAAAGGCACTGTGGAAGGCGAGCGCCTCGCGCTCGTCGCCCACGGGCGTACTGGTGCCGTGCGGATTGATCAGGTCAATCTCCGAGGCGTCGATCTTGCCGCGCTGCAGCGCCCACTTGATGGAGCGCGCCGAACCGGCGCCACCCTCGATCGGCTGGATCATGTCGTGCGCATCGGCAGAGCTGCCGTAGCCAACGACCTCGGCGTAGATGGTGGCGCCGCGCGCCGTTGCTGAGGCGAGATCCTCAACGATGAAGGCGCCAGCACCTTCGCCCAAGACGAAGCCGGCGCGATCTACGTCGTACGGTCGGCAGGCCGAAGCGGGCCCTTCACCGTCGCGCGGACCGGCGAGGCCGCGCATGTTCATGAAGCCGATGTGTGCCACTTCAAGGAGTGGGTTCTCGGTGGAGCCAGCGATCACGGCGGTCACGTCGCCGCGCTTAATCGCTTCGGCCGCCTCGCCCAGGGCGTGCGTGCCGGTGGCGCAGGCGGAGACGACCGCAAGGTTGTGCCCCACGGCACCCGACTCGATGGCGATCATGCCCGAGGTGCTGTCGACGAGACCGTGGGCGATGAAGGTCGGCGCAACGGAGCGCGGCCCCTTCTCCTTCCAGGCCATCTG
>JBAXLC010000047.1:0-6827 GCA_037135015.1 bacterium
GATGCTGCTGGAGCGTCGGATGCACGCCTGATTCTGATCCCGCTCGCGCTCTTCATGGTGCTCCCGATCCTGCTGGGAGCTCAGCGCGCCGAGAAGCGCCCGACCCGCTCTGCAAAGCGCTGAAGGAAGGCCTCGCCGTCGCCCTTGATGGCGACGCGGCTATTCGCTGGGGTGTTGGTGCGGCCCCGCACATCCACGAGAAGGTCGCCCTGCGTAATCCCTTCGCGTGTCTCAACGGCACTCGGCGCGCTAACGATGGTCGCAAGCGCTGCGTCGAGCGCCACCGCCACAGTGAAGGCGTCGTGAATGTGCGACCCCTCGATCTTGTCGTACTGCAGGTGGAACTCGTCGTAGAAGCGCAGCGCCTCGTCGATCAGGCGTAGCACCGGGTTGAGTGTGGCATCGCCACGCTGCGCGCCAGCACGGCCGGCTGCGGTCACGAGTGCCGCCCAGTGCGGTGGTCGAATGAGTGCCGACTCCGTGGCATCCAGCGGCAGGATCAGCGCCGGTCGGCCCGCGGCGGCACAGGCACGAATCACCTCGTCAAGCGCCTCAGGATCACACCAGGCATTCCACTCACTGCGGGCACCGGTATTCCCTGGAGTGGTAACGGCGCCGGTCATCAACACCACATCGTGCAGCAGCGCTGGCAGCTCGGGATCGATTCGGAACGCAGCGGCGATGTTCGTTGCTGGCGCGCAGCCGATGATCGTCACGGCACCAGGATGGCGGCGTACCTCGGCAACGATACGCGCGGCGGCAGCGTTCGTACCGTCGGTGGAAGGCGTGCTGAGCCCGCGTGATGGTGCAGGAAGAACGGCGTAGCCGAGACCGGTTGGTCCGTGCGTCTCTGGTGTAGTGACGAGCGCCTTCACGAGCGGCGTACGAGCGCCAGCGATCACGTCGATGTGTGACGCACCCGCAACGTCGAGTACGCCGCGCGTGTTGCGCACGACTGCTTCAAGACTGGCATTTCCTGGTGCACACGTTGCAACGAGCAACTCAGCATCGGGAGATGCGAGTGCATAGAGGAGCGCCATTGCATCATCGATGCCCGTATCAACATCGAGAATCAGTTTCTGCTGTGGCATGCGCGTGAGCGCTACTTGATGCGGCCGGCGGCACGATCCGCCGCAATAAGCTTGCGCAAGCCCGCGATTGACGTGTCGATCACGCGGTCAATAGATGAGTCGGCGAGCTCTGCCTCGGTCATTGGACGCTGATCTGGATTGCCAAGGATCAACATGGCGCCGCCTGCACGAACGCGCAGCGTTGCCGCAACGATGAAGAGCGTTGCCGCCTCCATCTCAGAGCAGATCGCGCCGCCCGCCATCCACGCCTTCCAACGGCGCTGCAGGTCCTCGGCAATCGGCATGCGCTCTGGGTTGTGCTGGCCGTAGAACGAATCCTTTGATTGAGCGATGCCAACGTACCAAGGGAAGCCGCTCTCCTTCGCCGCCTCGCGTAACGCGAGGGTGATGTCGAGATCGGCAACCGAAGGGAACTCCATCGGCAGGTAGTGCCGACTCGTTCCTTCGTCGCGAATCGCGCCGCTGATCACACCGACCGAGCCCGGCTTGATGTGATGCTGCATGGAGCCTGAGGTGCCAACGCGAATGAAGGTGTCTACGCCCACGTCGGCAAGCTCTTCCACCGCGATCGCCGTGGATGGGCAGCCGATGCCGGTGGAGGTGCAGGCAACGGGCACGCCATCGAGCTCACCCGTCCAGGTTGTGTATTCGCGGCGGCGCATCAGGAACTTCGGATTGTCGAAGCGGCTGGCGATGACCTCAACGCGATCTGGGTCGCCAGGGAGCAACACGTAGCGGCCGACCTCACCGTTGCGAATACCAATGTGGTGCTTGCGGCCGTCACTCTCAGTTGCTGCCATCAGTGTGCTCCTCCCGCTAGATATGGTGCGGCGAGTTTCGCCGCCTCTTCCTTCGATAGGTAGCTGCTCTGTGTGCCTGGCTTCTGCACGCTCTGTGAGGCGCAGGCTACGGCAAGTTCCGCCGCCCGAACAGGGGTGAGGCCACTGGCGAGACCGAAGGAGAAGGCGCCGAGGAACGAGTCGCCCGCGCCAGTCGTGTCGACCACGGTCACCGTGGGTGCACTGACGCGCTGGATTGGCTGACCGCGCTGGGCGATCGCGGCACCGTGGCCGCCGAGCGTCACCAGCAGATTGACGCCGCTCTTCGCTGCAGCGGCAAGGATGCGCTCGTCGGCGCCGTCGCCGATCGCTGAGCCACCGAAGAGGGTGGTGAACTCCATCTCATTCGGCGCGAGCCAGTCAGAGACGGCGAGGAGCTCAGGGTCGATCTCAGCGGCGGGAGCCGGGTTGAGCAGGGTAGTGATCCCCGCAGCACGTGCCGCGCGGAAGGCGGCGAGTGTCGTTGCCTGCGGAATCTCGAACTGGCCCACGACGATCGTTGGCTTGAAGTCGCGGACGGCCGCCTCAGCGACGGCGGGGTCGGTCTCGTTGTTAGCGCCGGGGACGATGATGATGCGGTTGATTCCGGTGCCGTCGACCCAGATCGGCGCGACACCGCTGGAGCCTGGAACGGTGCGCATCCAGCGCGTGTCGATCCCCTCTTTGACGAAGTTGGCGAGGTGCGATGCGCCGTATGCGTCGTCGCCAACGGCGTTGACCATGGCGACGGGGGCACCGAAGCGTGCCGCCTGCACCGCCTGGTTCGCACCCTTGCCGCCGAAGCCCATCTGGAAGCGATCGCCCACGAGGGTTTCACCTGCATTGGGGATCACTTTGGCGTACGAGATCAAGTCCATCATGGTGCTGCCGACAACGAGAATGCGAGCGCTGCTCATAGAGCCTCCGTGCTGGGTAATTTCCTGTGGAGAGTCTACCGCCATCACGGGTGGCGGTTGGCTCGGTTCCCGCCTTACGTAGTGCGTAGGGTCGCGAGTGCCTTCTGTGTTGTCTCGAGGCCAAGGAGTGCGCAGTGAATGCGTGACGGGCCCACCTCAACGCCGAGGAGTTCCATCACGAACGGGCTACCGAGCCCTAAGATCTCGTCGACACTCTTGCCGCGCAGCTCGTCGGTGATGAGCGAGGTGCCCGCCTGTGAGATGGCGCAGCCACGACCGCTGAATGCCACGTCGGTAATGACGCCGGCGTCATCGAGTTGCAACTGTAGGTTGATGACGTCGCCACAGTTTGGGTTGCGCCCCTCAAGGCTCACGCTCGGCGCGGCGAGTGGCGCCTGGTTATGCGGGCGACGGTGGTGCTCAAGGATCTGCTCACGATAGAGATCGTCCATACCACCCATGAGTTACCTCTCAAATACTGTGCGCGCGTCGCGCAGGCCGGCGAAGAGTGCGTCGAGGTCGTCGTTGGTGGTGTACGGGGCTACGCTCACGCGCGCCGAGGCGCTGAGCTCGAGTTGCTCGTGGAGCGGCATGGCGCAGTGGTGGCCAGCACGAATAGCCACACCGCGGCGGTCGAGGATCTCGGCGAGGTCGTGGGCGTGCACCAGGTCGCTCGAGAAGGCCACGAGGCCGGCGCGCTGACTCGCATCGCGTGGCCCGAGGATGCGAGCGTCGGGGAGCACCTCGGGGAGCTCGCGCAGCACGCGCTCGAGCATGAGCGACTCGTGGGCGTGAATCTTGTCGCGGCCGAACTCGTCGAGCAGGTCGCAGGCGGCGGCGAGGGCTACGGCGCCCGAAGCGTCGGGGGTGCCCGCTTCGAAGCGCTGCGTCCCCTCGGCAAAGTCAGCATCGCGCAGGCGCACGCCCCGAATCATGTCGCCACCGGTTTCGATCGGTGCCATCTCGGCAAGCAGGTCGGCGCGCGCCCAGAGGCCGCCGCCTGAGAAGAGGCCGCCCATCTTGTGCGCACTAAAGGCATAGAAGTCCGCACCAAGTTCAGGAATGGAGACGGGCATGTTGGCGACCGCCTGGCAGCCATCCACGCAGAGGAGCGCGCCAACCGCATGCGCAGCTTCGGCAATCTGGGCAAGTGGCGCAATAGAGCCAAGCACGTTCGAGACGTGCCCAACGGCCACGATCTTTGGCTTTAGCTTCATCAGTGAATCGAGGCGGTCCCAGAGAATCTCGCCAGTGATGTCATCGACGGGGATGAACTCCAGGTCCGCATCCATTTCGCGGGTGATCTGCTGCCATGGGATGAGGTTCGCGTGATGCTCTGCTTCGGTGACGAGCACCACATCGCCACGGCGCAGGTTTGCCTTCCCCCACGAACGCGCAACAAGGTTGAGCGCTTCGGTCGCACTGCCGAGCATCACTAACTCGCTCGCTGGCACATTGAGATACGTGGCGATGCGCGCACGCGCACCTTCGTATCCTTCGGTTGCCATTTGGCCGAGCGTATACGAGCCGCGATGCGGATTGGCATTCGCCGTCAACAGGTAGTTGCTCACCGCATCAACAACGCGCTGCGGACGCTGCGCCGTTGCCGCACTATCAAGGTAGTGCAGCGGTCGGCCACCAGGCGTGGTCGAAAGGATCGGATAGGCGGCGCGAACCTTTACGGGATCAAGTGTGCCGTTCGCGTTGTGCCATGCGCCCATGTCGCGAGCCTACACCCGCCGCGCTACGCCGACGGAGTTGGTGCAGCCGTTGGCGTTGCCGCCTCGTCTGCGGTTGGGTTGATGCCGTTCTCGGCAAGGATCGGCGCGTACCCTTCACGCTCCAAGCGGTGCGCAAGGTCTGGCCCACCCGACGCCACGATGCGGCCGCGCGCGAGCACGTGCACAAACTGTGGCTTCAAGTAATCAAGCAGTCGCTGATAGTGCGTGATCACCAACACACCGAGCTCTGGCGAGAGCATCGTGTTCACACCTTCGGCAACGATGCGCAACGCATCGATGTCGAGGCCGGAGTCAGTCTCGTCGAGAATCGCCATCTCTGGCTTCAGCAACGCCATCTGCAGCATCTCGAGGCGCTTCTTCTCGCCGCCCGAGAATCCATCATTCACGTATCGCGTCATGAACGCCTCATCCATCTTGAGCTGCGTGAGCTTCTCCTTGACGAGCTTGCGGAACTCGCCCATCGTCATGCCGCCCTTCACTGGGTCTGACGGATCAAACTCAGGATCGCGCACCAAGCCGGAGCGACGCGCATTCATTGCGGTGCGCAAGAAGCTCGCAACGGAGAGACCAGGAATCGACGTTGGATACTGGAAGGCGAGGAAGAGGCCGAGCCGCGCGCGCTGGTCGGCGCTGTACTCAAGAAGATCTTCGCCCTTCCAGAGCACGCTGCCGGAAACGATCTGGTAGCTCGGGTGTCCCATTAGCGCGTAGCTGAGGGTCGTCTTGCCAGAGCCGTTCGGCCCCATGATTGCGTGCACTTCGCCCGGCTTCACCGTGAGTGAGATCCCCTGAAGGATGTGCTTGCTTGGGTCGCTCGACGGTGCGACGACGAGGTCCTTAATGACTAGATACGCGTTCTCACTCATGTGTGTCTCCTCTCTCAGTGTTTGGTTGGACTGCTTAGGGTGATCGGCGAACCTGGTGCAGCGAGGTCGGCGAGGGTAAATGAATCAAGCGCCTCGTTGACCGAGTCGCGCACGCGGCTCCACAGCTGGGTCACGGTGCAGTTGCCGGCGCGATTGCAGGGGCTCCCCTCTTCGGCGAGGCAGGCCATCGGCACGATGGGGCCTTCGAGCGCCTTAAGAATTGCACCCATGCGCACCTCGTTCGCCGGTCGGGCGAGGCGGTAGCCGCCGTGCGCGCCGCGTTGGCTGTCGATGATGCCCGCGTCGCGCAGGCCGCCAATGATCTGCTCCAGGTAGGCGCGTGGCAGGTCTTCCTGCTCAGCGATGTCGGTCAGTGAAACGGGCTCGCCGTGATCCATGCGGGCAAGAGCCACCATGAAGCGCACCCCGTACTCACCGCGCGTGCTGAACGCGACGGCGCCGCTGCCGTGCAGGCCGCGAGTGCTGAGCTCCTGGTGATCGGTCAAGGCGCCTCCTGAGGGGGGATTTCTGACAGGTTTTGTCGGAGTTCAGATTACCCTATCCCCATGAGCCGAAGCCTTGAACGACTGATCCGCCTCTCCAACGCCCTCCCTGCGGGATTTACGGCGCACCCTTGCGACGTTGAGCGTGATGTTGCGGAGCTCACCACCCTCACCAACGAGAATTACCACGCGGTTGGGTACCCGCTGCTGTACAGCGAGGGCGACATGCGCGAAGACCTCACCGCCTCTGGCATCGATGCCCACGACAACGCCATCGTTGTTCGGGCGCCAACGGGAGCGATCGCTGGGTACGCCTGGGCAGTCGGCGCAACTGACTCCGAGAAGCCGCGCGCCTATCTCTTTGGCGGCGTCCACCCGCTCTTTCAGGGCATCGGATTGGGCCGCCACCTACTTGCGTGGTCAAGGGATCGCGCCGAGGAGCTCCTCACGCCGTTTCCGGGAGCAACGCTTCAGGCGCAGTGTGTTGAGCCCGATGAGCGTGCGCAGCGACTCTATGTGGCCGCTGGGATGCGACCGATTCGCTACTACTCCGAGATGCTATTGCGCTTCGCAGACCGCCCAACCAGCAGCAAGCTGAGCGATGCGCCGATTCCTGCTGGCTACCAGTCGTTGGCGATTGCCGACGTCGACCTTGAAGCGCTGCGCGTGCTGAAGAACCACTGCTTCGCCGATCACTGGGGAACCTCGTCGATAACGCCTATTGAATGGCAGGAGTACCTTGCTGCGGAATCGGCGCGCCCGGGGCTCGGCGAGGTGATCGCTGACGCGAACGGCAACCTCATCGCCTATCAGCTCACGGGCGCATTCCCGCAAGACACCGACACCGTCGGCCACGTGCTCTGGGTGAATAATCTCGGCGTGCATCGCGA
>JBAXLC010000048.1:0-6803 GCA_037135015.1 bacterium
GTTGGTGGTGCT
The DNA here is from genome assembly GCA_037135015.1 of bacterium. Classification (GTDB taxonomy): domain Bacteria; phylum Chloroflexota; class Limnocylindria; order Limnocylindrales; family Limnocylindraceae; genus Limnocylindrus. The sequence goes on from JBAXLC010000048.1 coordinate 13, forward strand.
GCTGTGCTGATTGCACTTGCCGCAATTTTTGGTGTGGCGCAGGTCACGCGCATGAGCGTCTTCGTGTTAAACCTCACCACGCTGCTTGGCCTTGGTCTCGGTGTCGACTATTCGCTGCTCATGGTTTCGCGATTCCGTGAAGAGCTCGGTCGCGGCAGTGCGCGCCGTGCCGATCGTGTTGCGATTGCGGTGCAGCGCACCGTGGCCACCGCCGGTCGTGCCGTCTTCTTTAGTGGGGTAACGGTGATGCTCGGTCTCGCCGGGCTGGTGGTGTTCGACTTCGCCATCCTGCGCTCCATCGGCATCGCTGGCGCCATCACCGTGGCCCTCGCCGTGCTCGCTAGCCTCACCCTCCTCCCCGCCCTGCTGGGTGTGCTTGGGGCACGGGTTGACCGGCTGGCCGTGCGCAAGGTGACCTACGAGGAGCCGAACGAGCAGGGTCGCTGGGCTCGGCTCGCCCGCGGTGTGATGCGCCGCCCACTTGCCGTTGCCGTGCCAACCCTGGTGCTCTTGGTCGCGCTCGGCTCGCCGTGGCTCGGCGTGAAGTTCAACGCCCCCGACGGCAGCATCCTTCCTGAACGCGTGCCAAGTCGCCAGGCACTCGATGCGCTCACCAGCTCATTCGGCGAAGGTGAGTTTTCACCAATGACCGTAGCGGTGCGCACCAACGGCGACGCAACGACGCCAGAGAACGTTGCGCTGCTTTTTACTTGGGTGCGTGCACTTGAGGCTGACCCGCGCGTGGCGCGCGTTGACTCCATCGTCTCTATCGATGAACGGCTCACGTTGGCGCAGTACCAGTTGCTCTACGACTCACCGACTGGTGCGCCGCCCGATCGCTACGTGCAGCAGCTGCTCAGCGTCACTACGAAAGGTGATCTCACCGCCGTCACGATTACGCCAGCACAGGGGCCGAACCGCCCCGATACGCGCGCGCTCGTCGCAGAGCTTCGCGCCGCAACACCGGGTGCTGTTGGCGCTGGTGCAGTCACGGCACTCACGCCACCCGCTGGGCTAACGACGCTCGTTGGTGGTGGCGCCGCAGAGATCGTTGACGTGGTCGACACCATCTCGTCGGAGTTCCCGCGCAGTGCACTGATTGTGATCCTTGCCACGCTGATCATTCTTGCAGTGCTGCTTCGGTCAATCGTTTTGCCGATCAAGGCGGTACTCATGAACACGCTCTCCATTCTTGCGAGCTTCGGCGCGCTGGTCTGGATCTTCCAAGATGGCAACCTCTCGGCGCTGCTCGGCTTTGCACCACTCGGATTCGTTGAGACAACGATCCCGGTGATCTTGTTCTGCGTGCTCTTCGGTCTCTCGATGGATTACGAAGTGTTCCTGCTCACGCGCATGCGCGAGATCTACGACCGCACTGGCGATAACGCGGCAGCGGTTGCTGGCGGATTAGAGCGCAGTGGACGCATCGTGACGAGTGCTGCGCTGATTGTGGTTGTTGTTGCTGGTTCGTTCGTGTTCGCTGAAATTGTCTTGATCAAGGCGCTCGGTGTTGGTGTGGCGATTGCGGTGGCGCTCGATGCAACGATTGTTCGCGCGCTGCTTGTTCCAGCAACAATGCGACTCCTTGGCGATAAGAACTGGTGGGCACCAAAGTGGATGGAGCGGCTGCTCGCCGGGCGCATCGCTACCGAAGCAGAGGCAGAGCGACGGTGATGCGACGCGGTGTACTTCTGTTGTTGAGCGCGGCTCTTGCTGCCGCGTGTTCTGGCCCACTCTTGGCAAACTCGCCGGCGCCAACTGGTGCACCGTATGAGAAGCCGACACCGCGGCCGAGTGCAGTGGATCCAATTGCTGTCGAGCTACCGCGCGACGACGCGGCGCACGATCGACTTACCGAGTGGTGGTATGTCACCGGTCACCTCGCAACGCTGGATGGCACGCGCGAGTTTGGCTACGAGGCGGTGATATTCCGTGCGAAGCGTGGGCAGTTCCCAGTGACATGGGCGTCGCACATTGCGATCACCGAGAAGCCGCGCGGTTCTCACACAGGTTCGTTCAGCTACGACCAACGTGTTGAGGTTGGCCCGCAGGTAAACATTGCGCCGATCATGTCGCGCGCGGTGAGTGCGGCGTTTGCCATCACGGGGGCCAATCCACTTGATCCATCGACGCTCGGACGCGATCCGTGGGTGATGCTCGTGCTTCCTGATGGCGGCATGGAGATTGGCGGCAACGGCCTGATGTTGCAGTTGGGCGCTGGCCGCGCACCAGTGCTGCACGATACCGACGGCTGGGTTGCCTTCGCCGACGCAGGCGGTTCGTACTACTACTCACGCACGCGCATGCCAACCGGAGGCACCCTAACGATCGGTGGCGAGACGCTTGCCGTGACGGGGAGTTCCTGGTTTGATCATCAGTGGGGTGACTTCATCGCCATTGGTGGCGGTGGCTGGGACTGGTTCGCACTGAATCTCAGCGATGGGAGTGACCTGATGCTCTCGTTCGTCCGCGCGAAGGATGGGAGTTACCCGCTCGTCTACGGCACCTGGGTGGCGCGCGATGGGTCGGTGCGGCACATTGATGGGGCGGGGATTGACCTGACCGCCCTCGGCACCTGGACGAGCCCGCATACGGGGGCGACCTGGCCTTCGGGCTGGCGGGTGCAGATCGCCCAGATTGGCCTCGACGTGACGGTCACCCCCGAGGTCGCCGACCAGGAGCTCAACACCCTCGAGAGCACCGGGGTCATCTACTGGGAGGGGGCAAACTTGGTCGCGGGGAGCCTTGCTGGGGTCCCGATCACTGGGCGCTCCTATGTTGAGCTCACGGGGTACGCGACCCTTCCCTAACTCTGCCGCTAGAATCGGCGCATGGAAGAGAACGACTTCAAGCCAGTCGCCCAGAAGGTCGCTCCGCGCGATCGCGGACCACGCCGCTTCGTCACCTTCGCCTACCTGGTGATTGGTGGCGTGATCGTCTATGCACTGCTCACCGGCGCTGACGGCTTTATCGCCTCGGTGAACAAGTTCCTTACCGCCACGCCGGCACCATCAGCATCGCCGGGCGCCTCACCGTCGACCAGCGCCACCCCGTAACGACGGGCCGCCGCGCGTGAGCCACATCTTCGTCTCTCCCCATCCCGACGATGCAGCCCTTTCATGTGGCGGCCTGATCGCCAACCTGCGCGAGCTCGGGCAGAACGTCATCATCCTCAGCGTCTACTCCGGTCACGGTGATCTGGATCGCCTTACCTCCTACCAGCGACAGGCGCTCGGCTTTGGTGGCAAGGCGATCTGGCCCGCGTCACAGGCGTTCGATAGCGGCTCCATCGCTGCCGATCACACAGTGCCTGGTGAAACGGCTGATGCACTCGCCCCATGGCAGGCCGAGCCGGCACGACTCAAGGAGACGCAGCGCGAAGCCGATGAGAGCGCCAAGGAGTTCTGGCAGCGCGCCTCGTGGTATCGCCGCGCCGACATCAGCGCCACGTCACTTCCAGGCGGACGCACGCGCGACACCAGCAACGGGCAGGGCGTGATCGATCCGGGCGCCGTTGCGGTTGCGGCCGCCGCTGGCGAGGCGATGGCGCAGCGCCGCCAAGAGGACGAGCGCTACGCACTCTTCGCTGAAGCCGCAGTTGTCTTCCTTGATCTTCCCGACGCAGTCTTCCGCGGCTACGAGGGTGATGAGCAGCTGCTCGGCTCCGTGCGCGAGAACGACGCGGCGCCGATTGACCTGCTACGTAAAGAGATCGCACGACTCGAGCCGCAGCGCGTCTACTTCCCGCTCGGCATCGGTTCGCATGTTGACCACCAGCTCTGCCGCCGCGTTGGCGCCGCACTGCTCGGCGATGCACAGGCATGGACGATGCCTGGCATCGACTGGAGTGACAAGGTTGCCTTCTACGAAGACTTCCCGTACGCCTACTGGCAGCAGTTCGATCCGTCGGCTGGCCTGCCAGCGAACTACACCGCCGGGCTTCCCGCGGGGATTCGACTTGCGCCAGAAATTGCCGACATCACCGATGTGCTCGAGCAGAAGGTGCAGGGGATTGCGCAATACGAGTCACAGGTGCCACACCTTTTCGGTTCCGTTGAGAAGATGGCCGACGCGGTACGCACGCAGGGTGCAACGGTTGCGCTGCAGAGCGGTCGCGGTGGTGCGGTTGAGCGCTATTGGAGCGCTGTTCGAAGCTAGCGCGAACGGTTTCGCTTCAGCGTTGCAAACCACTCGATCGCGACAGCCGCCAAGGCTCCTACCGCAAAGATGATGCCGCCTGTCGGCACTGAGAGAAAGAGCATCCAGATCGCTGCACCGTAACCGCTTTCGTCAAACGGATTGCTTGACGGGTTTGCTGCGAAGTTCACCAGAAGTACCGCAAGCGGAGAGAGGGCAACCACGCCAGCAACGGCGCTCAGCACGAGCCAATAGCGCGAAGTGATGATCGCTTGGTTCGGCTTAGGCGTGTTGGTCATTTCAGTCCTCCGCTAACGCCTGTTCGATCAGGTACGTTGCTCACTGTACCACCCACAGCAAGCAGATAGATAGCCTCAATATCGCGCAACATGTCGTCGACGCAAAATTTCTCATGCACCAAATCATGTCCGGCGTTTGCGAGGCGTTCGGCAAGCGCACGATCACGGAAGAGCAACGCGATCGCCGCAGCGAGTGCCGATGGGTCGTGCGATGGAACTAGCAGACCATTCTCTCCGGAGTGAATCATCTCCGGAATCCCGCCCACGTTGCTCGCGATGACTGGGCGATTCGCTGCTAGTGCTTCAACAATGGCGAGCCCTTGCGCCTCGCGATAGCTCGGCATGACCACTACATCTGCAGCGGCAAGGATCTGCGGCACATCCTCGCGGCGCCCTAGGAAGTGCACGCTGGCGCAGCAAATTTCAGCGCGCAGGTGCGCGGCGGCGAGGCCCTCAAGGCGATCACGTTCAGACCCTTCGCCAACAACAAGAAGATGCGCCGATGTGAAGTGGTGATGCACCACGGGCCAGGCCTCAATGAGCGTTGGGTGGCCCTTCTCGGGCTCGAGGCGCCCCACCACCACGGCGAGTGGGGCGTTGGCAGGGATACCGAACTCCGCACGAATGGCCTCGCCGCCGGTCGCCTCGTCGAAGCGCTCCAGGTCGACGCCGTTATAGATGCGGCTGATTGCCGTGGTGTCGCGCCCCTCGGCGACCAGTTTGTCGACGATGGCGTCGCTCACCGCAATGAGGCGATTGATCTTGGGGGTGATGCGCTCCAGCAGCTCACGATCATCAGGGGAGCGGAAGCGGCTCGAGTGCACCGTTGAGACCATGTATGGGCGGTGCCCCGTGCGCTGCTCCACGATATCGAGCGCGGCCACCCCGACCACCTCAGCGCGGTACATGTGGGCGTGCAGCACCTGGGCATTGAGGGCAATCAGCCGATCAGCCAGCAGTTCAGCGGAGCGCTGGTCACTTGGCTCTTCGATCACCTCGGTGGCGTACCCCAAGCGCTGCAGACGCGCCATGGTGCTGCCGTGCGAGAGCGAGATCACATGGGTCTCGTGACGTGATGGGTCGAGGCGAAGCACCGTGCTCACCATGCTCTCTTGTGCGCCTCCGTTCGTGCCGGTCGCGAGTAGTTGCACCACGCGTAGTCGCGTTCCGTCAGGGAGTGGCCCTGCAGGCGCGTGCCCGCCGCCGTGCGCTCCCGCTTTCGGCTTACTCATGCTGCTGGCACCGTGATCATCAACACGTCCACATCTGTCGCACCAACCTCGTACTTGTAGCTCTCGTTGCCGCGCAAGAAGTCAAAGGTTTGTTTTCGCTCGGTGATTGCCATCTGCAGACCGTGCGCAAAGAGCAGGATCCCTGGCGAGAGTGAACGTGCGGCAAGCTCGCCGCCAGCATTCCAATAACGCAAGCCTGTTGCGTCGCGCAGGAAGAGCCCAGCGGCAAACGCACCGAATTCCAGGTTGCGCGCAACGATGATCGTGATCAAGTCTTCTGGTGCGCGGGCAAAGAGTTCGCGCATGAACGTTTCATCACGTGCGCCTTTCTCATCGTCGGTAAAGAGTCCGTGATGGCCCCAGCGTGCGCGATGCAGCTTGATGAACTCAGCCAAATCGTCAACAGCGTGCGTCTTCGCGCTGATCGTTACGCCGGCACCTTCGCCGCGTCGCACCTTGCGCCGAATCTCATGACGATCTTTCTTATCGATGCGCTCGAGATGTTCATCAAACGTCGTGATATTCGTAAGGTCAATCGCTGGGGCAGGCTCTTCAACTGCGAGTGTCGCGGCCCGTGCAGAGTTCTTGGTGAGTGCGCTGATCAACAGTTCGTGCGCGCGATCGGCGCGACGCAAGCGTCGAAGGTCGAGTGCGGATGTGTCGGCAAAGAGATGTGTGACGAGCGCGTCTACAGCAGCGGTGCTCTCTGGGCTGTTGAGATCAATCAGGACCGTGGCGTAGTCGATGTGATACGTCGCACCGAGATAGCGCACGCCATCTTGCCGAAGCATGAGTGGCAGATAGGCGTGGAGCGCGCCAGTAGCGTCATAGACCGCGAGGGAACCATCGGTCGCCTCAGCGCCGTAACCGATCCACCACGCCTCGTGCACGGCGCGGTTACTGAAGGCGCTTGCGGTTGGGTTCGTTGCAAGGAGCCGCTCCCACTCGCTTGCCGGCAATTCGGCGAGCGGCAGGGTTCGTACGGTCCAGGCGGTGGTGGAGGTCATGGGCCTATCGTACCGCCCGATACGCAGGGGGTACGTGCGACGCACGATCCTGCGGGGATGCAGTTCACCGAGCGTGCCCGCGATGCACTGGCCGAGTTGCAGCGCGCCGCTGCACC
>JBAXLC010000049.1:0-6552 GCA_037135015.1 bacterium
CATGGCCAACGGCGAGCGACGATCAACCGCACTCGAACGAGATCGGCTAACCTGCTGCTATGAGCACCAGCCAGCGCACCCTTGTCCTCGTCAAGCCAGACGGCGTACAGCGCCATCTCGCTGGCCGAGTGATCACGCGATTCGAAGAGCGCGGCCTAAAGATCGTCGCCCTGAAGATCACGCCGGTGAGCGCCAAGCTTGCTGAGACCCACTACGCCGTGCATGCACAGCGCCCCTTCTTCAAGGGCCTCGTAGAATTCATCTCGTCGGGCCCAGTTGTGGCGATGGTCCTTGAAGGGCCGAACGCCATCGCCGTGGTTCGCTCGATGGTCGGCGCAACGAAGCCGCACGAGTCAGCCCCAGGAACGATTCGCGGCGACTTCGCACTTGAGACCGCAAAGAATCTGATTCACGCATCTGATGCGCCAGAGACTGCTGCAGCAGAGATTGCACTCTGGTTCCCAGAGGGTGGTCTTGTGGAGTACACCCGCGCCACCGACGCCTGGATCCTCTCCGACGAGGAGTAGTTCGCCCCGCGACCACTGGTCGCTATGGCGCCGGCGAGATCTCCCCACTACCTGACGGGCTTACATCTGGCGACACCTCTGGTGATGCGCTCACGCTCGGCGTTGGCTCAATGCTCGGCTCACTACTCGGCACCGGATCAAAGCTGGCTGCCGGCGACACGCTCGGCGCTGGTGGGAGCGGACCAGTTCCACCCGATTCAAGGGCGAGCCAGCCAGCTGCCGCTGCCGCAACGAAGAGAGATCCAGCAACGAGCGAGATCGTGATGAGGTTTGCGAACGGCCGGGTCTCCGCTTCATGCACCGTTTGGCTCTGTGGCGTGAAGCCAACGAGCAGGAGACGAATCGCTGCAACAATCAACGTGACTTGACCGATCACCGCAAAGATCGCGATGAGCGGATTGCCACCGAGCAGTAGAAGGTTCAGTCGGGCGGCCAGCACGGCACCAGGCGGAAGCGCGGCCAGCGCAACGATCGCGGCGATGAGCGCGATACCATTTGCACTCGTGCGACGCGCCCATCCACCAAGTTCACGAATCGAGGTGGTTCCGTATCGTCGGCGCACACTTACGAGCCAGAGGCCAAAGAGCGAGATGGTCAACATGCCAGGGAGCACGATCAGGCGTGAGGAGGTGTCGGTCGGTGACTGCAGCGCCGCTGCCGCTGCGAGCGCCAACCATCCGGAGTTCGCCACGGCCATGAACCCAACGATCTCGCCGATATCGTCGTGCAGCAGGGCAGAGACTGCACCGAAGATGAGCGTTGCCGCCCCGGCGAGCAAGATGCCTGGCACGATCGCGCCGCCAAGGGGATCAGTGATGCTGCTCGCGAGTGCCGAGAGCTCACTCATCACAATGAGTGCAAGGGCCGACGGGATCCAGACACCAACAAGGAGCGAGCCCACGATCGGGAGCGCCTCAAAGATTTTGATCAGTCGGCCATGGAAGGGGAAGACCCCTGCAGCAGCAATGAGGACGAGCGAGACACCGAGCGCCGTGCCTGCGGCGAGCGATGCGGGGGTGGCGTAGGAGGCATCGACCGCTGCGTATGAAATTGCGGTGCGCAAGATCTCGGCAATCACGACTGCAGGGAGCAAGAGTGAGACGGTGCGCAGGTCGCGGAAGACTGCGCGCGCGCGCCCGACATCATCCTTGCCGCTCGCCGCGGTGCCAGAGATTCCGAGGCTGGCAAAAAGGAGGAGTGCAATCGGCGCAATGCCAGATGGAATCGCCAACGCGAGGTCAATCGCCGCAATTCCGAAGAGAGCAATCTGACCCATAGTGCCGGCTCGGCGCCCCTCGCCAGCGCCGACGATCACGGCGAAGACGATGCCCCCCAGCAGCACGAGCAGTCGACCTGGTTCGGAAGGATCAATCGTGATCTGGCCAACCTTGAGGGTTGAGAGGTAGCCGGCGCCGGCGAGCGCTGCCCCAACAGAGGTCGCGAGTAGCAGGAGTTGTACGCCAAACGTTGCATAGGCAGCGGCGTCATCGCGTTCCGAGCCGCGCCAGAGCCGAATGAGTGGAACGAGGGCGAGAGAGCTGAGTGCCGCGAGAACGGGGAAGAGCGCACGGATTGCTGTCAGCGTGCCGACTTCGGTCATCGCTCCTCCTCCGCATTGGAGATGCGCGTTGCGACACTCCCACCAACAACCAAAATGCAGGTGAACCCAGCAGCGATCGCGAGCGCGCCGAGCGGATCAAGTGCCCCAAAGATGGAGGTGCGTAGGAGCAGCGTCCCCGATAGGGTGACGACGGCGGCGCGCGTCGTTGCCTCAATGAAGCGACTCGTTAGGAGTGGCGGAAGTCCGACAACAAGGAGGGCGATCCCAGCCGCACGGAGCGCATCGCTGCTTGATTCAATAGGGAGAGCAAGTGGCACGAGGCCAAGGAGGAGGCCTGCGACTGCGCTGGCGACGACAACAGGGTGGTCACGCAGGGTGCGCACCAGGGTGCCCAAGGCGAGATCGCGACGCAACGCCTCTCGCTCAAAGAGGTTTTCGGGTAGTGCTGCAGCAAGGCCAATGCCGATCGCGGAGAGGCGCAGGATCAGGCTAATGTGGTTCGGGTCTGCGATAGAGAACTCCAGCGCGCTTGAGGTCAGCGCCAGGAGAGCTATCGCAACCCATGCGCCGCGACCAGCGCTGGTGACCGCCAACGTGCCAGCCAAGATGGCGATGAGTACGAGCGGCAGCTCAAAGCTGGGCATTTAGGGGGCAGCCTGTCGATAGATCGGCGGCGTGATGATGGTGAGCAGGTTGACCGGGAAGTAGCGCAAGATAGCCCGCCCGATCACGCTCGCTGTGGGGACTGGGCCGTAGGCTCGGGAATCTGAAGAGTTCGAGCGGTGGTCTCCGAAGACGAGGATTTCGCTGGGTCCGAGGACCCAGTGGCCCGTTTCGCCGGCTCCATCACCACCACCATCGCGGTAGACGTAGGGTTCGTCGACCGGTACCCCATCAATGCTGACGATTCCGTCTGCAATGTCGATGGTCTCCCCTGGGAGGCCGATCACGCGCTTGATATACGGGGTGCCCGATGAATCGGCGGGCCAGGTGCTCGGCGGGTGGAAGATCACGATGTCCCCACGGTGGTAGCCGGTGAGCGCCGCAGTGAGCTTATCGGCGAGCACGTACTGGCCTGGCTCAAGGGTTTGACGCATGGAGCCCTGCTCGACCCGGAAGGGTTGCGCCACGAAGGTCTGCAGGAGATAGAAGGCGAGGATGGTCAGCGCCACCGTTTGCACGATCTCTATGGCAAGTTTTCGGAGGCGCATCCCGCTGAGTATAGGCGGGGGAGGGTGTGCGGTTGACCCACGGCGGGGCCTCCCCGTACCATCACCTCACTGGGAGCCCATCCCAGCGGGTCACATTTGTGACCTGGAGCCCGACAGACGCCCGACCCGAAGCGCGGTGCACGGCACCGCGGCCACGCGACGGATCTGGACGCATCGGAGGAGCAAAACATGGAAATCACGTCACTCATGCTGCAGGAGCTCGTGCTCCCCGCAGCAGTTATCGCAATCCTCTTCGCCTTGTTGCTGGCGAGCGACGTAGTTCGCCGCGACAAGGGGACGCGCGCCATGCAAGACGTTGCGGGCATGATCTTTGAAGGCGCAATCGCATTCATGCGACGCCAGTACATCACCATCGGTGTTCTCTCCCTAGCGATGGCCGTCCTGATCGGCGTGCTCATCGCGAACTTTGAGACAGCCGCTGTTGCCGACACCCCTGTCTACGGGGCTGACCTTGGCATTCGTACCGGAATTGCGTTCATCTTTGGCGCCGCCTGCTCCATGGTGTCGGGTGTCATCGGCATGTACGTCAGCGTGAAGGCAAACCTTCGCACCACCGCCGCCGCCCGCCAGGGCGTCGTCAAGGCGGTGCAGGTTGCCATGCGCGGTGGAGCCGTCTCCGGCTTCCTCGTCGCGGCACTCTCGCTGCTCGGTGTCTACGCCGTCTTCGTCTTCTTCGGTGGACTCGAGCGCCCAGCCGAAGCGCCATTCCTCATCGTTGGCTACGGCTTCGGCGCATCGTTCGTTGCGCTCTTCGCCCAGCTCGGCGGTGGTATCTATACCAAGGCCGCAGACGTTGGCTCCGACCTCGTTGGCAAAGTTGAGAAGGGAATCCCAGAGGATGACCCTCGCAATGCAGGTGTGATTGCCGACCTCGTTGGCGACAACGTTGGCGACTGCGCCGGCCGCGGCGCCGACCTCTTCGAGTCAACCGCCGCCGAGAACATCGGCGCGATGATCTTGGGTGTCGGTGCCTTTAAGATCGCGGAGTCCATGGGCTGGCCACACCCAGAGTCCTGGATCTTCTTCCCGCTCGTTGTCCACGCCTTTGGGCTGCTCAGCACGATCCTTGCTATGGCCTTCGTGCGCGGCAACGACAAAGAGAATCCAATGAACATCTTGAACCGTGGCTACTGGGCCACCACCATCTTCTCTGCAGCGGGTCTCGCACTCGCCTGCGCGGTGATGCTGAACGCAGGTAGCTCCAACGCCTGGCTCTGGTTCTTCGGCGCGGGCCTCGTCGGCCTCGCCACCAGCGTGGCGTTCGTCTACATCACCCAGTTCTACACGGCGGGCTCGTATCGACCAGTTCGTGAGATCGCAGAGGCGAGCCGCACTGGCGCAGGTACGAACATCATCGCTGGTACCGCCGTTGGTTTTGAGACCACGCTGGTCACTGCAGTCTCCATTTCGGCGGCGATCTTCGCCTCGAACTGGCTCGGCACGCAGGCCGGCATCGCCGCTGGGCTCACCGGAGCCGCGCTCGAAAAGTTCGGAATCTTCGGCACCGCCGTTGCTACGGTCGGCATGCTCATGACCACCGCCTACATCTTGGCGATGGACACGTTCGGGCCAATCACTGATAACGCTGGTGGTATTGCTGAGTTCAGCCGCGCCCCAGAGAAGGTGCGCGCCGTCACCGACAAGCTTGATGCTGTCGGCAACACGACCAAGGCGCTCACTAAGGGGTATGCGATCGCCTCGGCATCGCTCGCCGCCTTCCTCCTCTTCTCGGCCTATCTCGACAAGGTGAACCTCATCCTTGAGCGCGCCGGCAAGCCGCTCATCGAGTCGGTCAATTTGGCACACGTGAACGTCTTCATTGGCGCCTTTATCGGGGCGATGCTCGCCTACTTCTTCAGCTCGCTCGCGATTCGCGCCGTTGGGCGCACGGCGCAGGCGATCATCGTGGAAGTGCGACGCCAGTTCCGTGAGATTCCTGGAATCATGACCTACAAGGCGCGTCCGGATTACGCGCGAGTTGTTGATATCACCACCATTGCCGCCCTGCGCGAGATGATCGCCCCGGGTGTAGTGGCAGTGGCAACCCCAGTGCTGGTTGGAGTGCTGCTCGGCGCCGAAGCGGTTGCAGGCATGCTGATCGTGGGGACGATCAGCGGCGTGCTGCTGGCCACGGTCTTGAACAACTCCGGCGGCGCATGGGATAACGCCAAGAAGTTCATCGAGTCGGGCGGGCTCAAGGACGAGAAGGGGAAGGTCCTCGGCAAGGGGAGCGACGCCCACGCGGCCGCCGTTGTCGGCGACACCGTAGGCGACCCATTCAAGGACACCGCTGGCCCATCGCTGCACGTTCTCGTGAAGCTGTTGGCAACGGTCACCCTGGTGCTCGCGCCGCTCTTTATTCGCGGCTAATCCGCTGATCTAGGCACATCGCTGAGGCGGTGCTTCCCATTTGGGGGGCGCCGCCTCATGCTATGCCCCCACAGCGCCAGTTTGGCGCGTAGAGGTACGAGGGGAGGCCGTAATGGGGAGCGATCCAATTTCCGCCGCACTCATCGCGCTCCTGCTCGGACTCGTGCAGGGTGCGACCGAGTTCTTGCCGATCTCTTCGTCAGCGCACCTCTATGCGATCCCGTACCTCTTCGGCATGAGCGACCCGCTCCTCTCGTCGCTCGCCTTTGGTGCAGTGATCCATCTCGGTACGCTTGCCGCCGTTCTCGTTGCGCTGCGACGTGACGTAACGCGGCTCATCCGCGTTGCGTTGCGCACGCTCACCTCGCTCGGCCGTCATCGCGGTGATTCTGCCGACGAGCGTCTGATCATTGCAATCGTGATCGGCACGATCCCTGCCGTTCTTCTCGGCCTCGCAGCTGGCGACCTTCTTGAGAGTGCCGTGCGCACACCACTCGTTGTTGCCGCCGCCGTAACTATCGGGGCACTGCTGCTCTGGTTCGCAGAGCGTGTGGGCTCGCGCGAGCGGCCGCTGCAGAGCATTGGTGTGATCGATGGCCTCATGGTCGGCCTAGCGCAGGCGCTGGCACTGATTCCTGGGATCAGCCGCTCTGGTGCAACGATTAGCGGCGGACTCCTTCTCGGCTTCCGTCGTGAATCTGCGGCACGCTTCGGCTTCTTGCTTGGCATCCCCGCTATCGCCGGTGCTGGCACCATGGAGCTGAAGCGCCTCCTTGAGTCGAGCGGAGACCTTGCGGCAAGTGCACCACTCCTGGTGATCGGCGTGGTGAGCGCGTTTATCTCAGGGCTGCTCGCCATCAAG
>JBAXLC010000050.1:0-6465 GCA_037135015.1 bacterium
GAGGCGCTCGCTGATGCGTTGACGAGCGAAGGGTTCGTTGTCACACAGGCCGATACTGGCGCTGCTGGGCTTGCCGCCTTTCGCGCAACTCCCCCTGATCTCATCCTGCTCGATCTGATGCTCCCCGAGATGGGCGGTATCGAGGTCTGCCGATCGATTCGCAGCAGCTCGCGCGTGCCGATCATCATGGTCACAGCAAAGGCATCCGAGACCGATCGCATCAGCGGTCTTGACCTTGGCGCCGATGACTACGTGACGAAGCCATTCTCCTCACGCGAGCTCGTTGCCCGCATCCGGGCCGTGCTCCGCCGTGCCGCCGCTGGAGAGAGCCCGGCAGCGGTGGGCTCTCGCCTCCGCATTGCCGAGGCGGAGGTTGACCTCGAGGGTCAGCGGGTACTGCGCGACGGCGCCGTGGTGCACCTCAAGCCGAAGGCCTTCCAGCTGCTGGCGTTCCTTATTGAGAACGCGGGCCGCGTCTACTCACGGGAGCAGCTCCTCGACAAGGTCTGGGGCTACGACTATGCCGGTGAAACACGCACGGTCGACGTGCACATGCACGCTCTGCGCCAGGCCATGGAAGCGATCCCAGCCGAGCCGGTGGCCCTCCAGACGGTTCGCGGGATCGGCTACGTCCTCCGCCGCCCAGCCTGATCCGTACACCCCTCCTGAACGAGAGCCCCGCGCGCGGGTAGGATTGACCCCATGCGCATGAGTGAACTCTTCTTTACGACCCTCCGGGAGGACCCCGCCGACGCGGAGATGCCTTCGCATCGCCTTCTGCTGCGCGCTGGGTATATTCGGCCGCTGGGCGCCGGAATCTACTCCCTCCTTCCACTCGGGATGCGCGTCAACATGCGCGTTACCCAGGTGATTCGCGAAGAGATGAATGCGATCGGTGCGCAGGAGATGCTGATGCCGGTCGTGCATCCCGCCGACCTCTGGCGAGAGACGGGGCGCTACGACCAGATCGGCCCAGAGATGGGTCGCTTCAATGATCGTGGCGGTCGCGACATGGTCTTAGCGATGACGCACGAGGAGGTCGTCACTGACCTGCTGCGCAAACTAATCAACTCGTGGCGCCAACTCCCACAGCAGATGTACCACTTCCAGACGAAGTGGCGCGACGAGCCACGGGCGCGGGGCGGACTGATTCGCGTGCGCGAGTTCACGATGAAGGATGCCTACAGCGCCGACCGGGATGAGGCGGGCCTCGACCGCTCCTACAAGCTCTACTACCACGCCTATACGCGCATCTTTGCGCGACTCGGGCTAGAGGCGATCGCCGTGGCGAGCGACGTCGGCATGATGGGCGGATCGCTCGCCCATGAGTTCATGGCCTTCAGCACGTTTGGTGAAGATAGCCTCGTGCTCTGCGATGGCTGTGGCGCTGCGGCAAACCGCCAGGTCGCCGCTGTGAAGCGCGAGCTCCCAGCAAGTGCGCCACAGGAGCCGCTCAAGGAGATCGCGACGCCAGGTGCCTCGACCATTGATGAGCTCGCGGCGCAGCTCAAGGTTCCCGCATCAACCTGCGCAAAGGCGGTTTTCTTTGCCGACCGCGACGGCCGGCTGATCGTTGCCATTGTGCGCGGTGACGATGAGGTGGAGGAGACCAAGCTCACCAACGCCATCGGCGCACGAGACCTACGTCCCGCCCGCGAGGAGGAGATTCGCGCCGCCGGCATGGAGCCAGGCTACGCATCGCCAGTCGGCATCAAGGGAGCTACCGTGGTCGTAGATGAGTTGGTCGCGTCGACCGCCAACATGGTCGCTGGGGCGAACAAGGCGGGCTATCACCTCACTGGCGTGAACGTCGGCCGAGACTACACACCAACCGCTGTCGCCGACATCGCCTCAGCCAAGGTGGGGGATGCCTGTATTGCCTGTGGCGGCCAACTACGCATTGAGAACGGGATTGAGGTTGGCAACATCTTCAAGCTCGGCACCCGATATACCGGCGCGCTCGGCGCCACCTACGCCGACGAGGCGGGGGTCTCGCACCCGATCGTGATGGGCTCCTACGGGATTGGCGTTGGTCGCGCGGTCGCCTGTATCGCCGAGGCGCACCACGACGAGAAGGGCCTCTCCTGGCCAATCTCCATCAGCCCCTTCGACGCGCAGGTTGCGATCGTTGGGGCGAACAAGGATCCGAAGGTCACAGAGATCGCGTTCGCCCTTGAGGCTGAGGCGGAGGCTGCCGGCATCGAGCTGCTCGTCGATGATCGCGCCGAGACCCCTGGCGTGAAGTTCGCCGATGCCGAGCTGATCGGGGCTCCATGGATGATTACGATCTCGCCCCGCTCACTGGAGGCTGGTGGTGCAGAGGTCACTCGGCGCTCAACGGGCGAGCGCAACGTTCTCCCGATCGGCACAGTGCTCGACGCAATTCGTGCCGCACAGGCCAGCGATCGTGCGGCGGTGGAAGCGGAGTTGCTCAAGCGCGGCTATCCACCACGACATGCAGCACGCGATCCTCACCCAGCCGCCTGATGCCAGATTTCGTAATTGGACTTGCAACGGTACTGATCTCTGCAGGGGTCACCTATTTGATCGTTCGCCGTTTCACGGCGCAAGATGTTGCAACCGAGGCCGATCGTGCAGCGCGCGAGAGCAGCCGAGCAGACGTTGCCTGGGACCGCGCCGATCGCCGATCTGAGCGGCTGAACGCCCTCCTTGAGGCGACCGATGACGCCATCCTCCGTGTCGGCTCCGATCTTGTGATCCGTGCCGCGAGCCCGGTCACTGGCGAGATCCTCGCCCGCGGCGATGTGCAGTTCCGTGGCATGCCACTGATTGAAGCGACGGTTGACTTCCGACTCGAGGAGCTCACCCGCAAGGCGATCGCTGGCGAAGTGCATCGCGGCGAGATCGACATTCGTGACGGTCGACTTGGGCACTCCGACGAGGCGCGTCACGTCTCTGTGGTGGCGGCGCCTGATGGTGATGGCGGAGCCTGGCTCGTGCTGCGTGACCTCACAGAGGTGCGTCGCCTGCGACAGATCCGCACCGAATTCGTGGATAACCTCTCGCATGAGCTGCGCACGCCGCTCTCAACGATTCGCCTCCTCGCGGAAACCATTGGCGGTGCCGCAGCGAAGGGTGACGTTTCTGGTGTGGCAAGCCGCAGCGCCAAGATCGAGGTTGAGGTGCTCCACCTCGTGCAAATGGCCGACGAGATGCTCGATCTCGCCACGCTCGAGGCGGGGGAGATCCCGCTCCGCAAGGCCGAGTTCGATCTTGTCGCCTTGGCTGAGGAGGTCGCGCAGCGGTTCACCCCTGTCGCGGCACAGCATGGCGGCGGCATTGATGTGATCGGCACGGGCCCACTCCTCATTACTGGTGACCGCGATCGCCTACGCCAGTCGGTGGCCAATCTTGTCCACAACGCCGTGAAGTACAGCCGCGAAGGCGGCCGTGTTGAGCTGCAGATTGATCGGCTGAGCGATGGTGGATCACAGATCGCCGTGATTGATCACGGCATTGGCATTGACCGCGCCCACCTTTCGCGCATCTTCGAGCGCTTCTTCACGGTGGAACGAGTCGATGGCGGTGCAGGGGCTGTTGGCGGCGGCGGAACTGGACTTGGTCTCGCGATTGCCAGACACGCCGTGCTTCGTCACGGTGGTGAGATCACCGTCACCTCGACGACGGGTGTGGGCACAACGTTCACCATCACGCTGCCAGCCGCCGGAGCCGCCTCCTGACTCTTCGTCCGAGCGCGATCGGTCGTGCACGTGAGGCACTCCAGCGCCCGCTCCTCCTCGCACATCGAGGGGCCCACAACGAGACGATCCGTGAGAACAGCCTCGCCGCCCTCATTGCAGGTGCGGAGCAGTGCGATGGCGTGGAGTTTGATGTGCGCTTTAGCGCCGAAGGGGCGGCAGTGATCGTGCACGATGAGACGCTGGATCGAATCTTTGGCGTGCCACGGCGCGTGCGTGATCTCTCGGTGATGGAGCTAGCGGGCATCGGTGTGCCAACGCTCACCGAGGCGCTTGCTGCCATGCCGGCCACGACGCTGATTGATCTCGAACTAAAGGAGCAGCCAACCGACGCACTCTTTGCCACGCTCATCGCCGCTCGCGGCCCCGAGGCTGATGGAGTTGTTGTTTCGAGCTTCTACCCGGGAGTACTCCGCACAGTAGAAAAGCGCGCACCTGGCTGGTCGCGTTGGCTCAATGCTGAATCGGCGGAAGAGGCTGAACAGGCCACGCAACGCGGCTGCGTCGGCCTCTCGGTCTCGATGGATCTCTTGAACGACGTGAGCATCAGCCGCTGGCGCGAAGCGGGGCTTGAGATTGCGGCCTGGACGTTGCGGGGCGTGGAGTGCGCCACATGGGCGAGTGATCTGCGCCTCACTGCCCTCTGCGTTGAGGGTGAAGGGGCTACCGCCGCTCGCGCGGCGACGCGCTAACGCTCGCTCTTCGGAGCGCGAAGGTGCGCGGGCGGAACGAGCGCAACGAGACGGCCGCTCCCCGGCGTGTATGGGGCGGGGATGTCGATGCGGATCATGGAGCCCTTCTCAACGGGAATTGTTGCGATGCCGGTCAGCTCGGCGATCAGGTTTCCAAGGTGCGGCTGGTGCCCAACGAGGAGTAGGGCGTCGTTACTACGCCGAGAGAGGAGCTTGGCGACGTAGGCTGCTGTTGGGCCACTGGCAAGCTGCTCATCGATGGTGGCGGTGGTCTCTAGCGCTGCGGCGATTACGGCGCAGGTTTCGGTGCAACGGCGCGCCGGTGAGGTTCGGAGCGATCCAACGTTGGTGCCAGCGGCAACGAGTGCCGCCGCAAGTCGGGCGGCCTGCTTGACCCCCTTCGAGCTGAGTGGTCGCTCTGCATCGGGGCCGATCCATTCGGCGGGGTCACCAGCGTCGGCGTGGCGGACGATGTAGAGGCGCTTCAACTCGCTGGTTGACGTTGGGCTGTCTGAACTCAAGGATTCAGGTCCTCAACCTCTCCAGAGGCAAGGTAGACGATGTCTTCGGCGATATTGGTCGTGCGGTCGCCGATGCGCTCAAGGTAGTGTGCTGCGAAGAGTAGGCGAGTGCCGCGGGCAACGTTTGACTTGTCCGCCTCCATCAGGCGGATGCACTCATCAAATGACTGTCGATAGAGGGCGTCGATCTGATCGTCACTGACCGCTACCTCGCGGGCGCGAACAGGGTCAACGTCAACGAGCGCCATCAGGATGCCGTGCAGCTGCGTTGCCGCCAGCTCCCCAATCTCGGGAAGGTGGAGGTAGCGCTGCAGCGCTGGCTCTGGGGCGAGCTGGACGGCGATCTTCGCGACGGATGCGGCGTGGTCACCGATGCGCTCCAGCTCATAGACGACGTGGTTCATCATCAACAGGTTGCGCAGGTCACGTGCCACCGGGCTCTGAGTGGCGATGGTGGTGGTGATCGCGGTAATGACCTCGTGCTGCATATCGTTGATCTTTCGGTCGCCGATGATTACCGCCGTGGCCTTCTCGGCGTTGTGGGTGACGAGCGCATCGAGAGCGTCACGGATCGCCGCCTCCGCCATGCTCCCCATGCGGATCACGGTCTCTTTTATTGAGCGAAGTTCACGATCTAGCGGCTCGCGGGCACCCTGTGGCGCCGCCGTGGCCCCGTCGGACGCGGTGCGTGCAAGGATCTCCTCGATCTCGTTCTCAACTCGGCCGTGGTCGTCTCCTGCTGCCATTTCCCCTCCTCACTCTCCGCTGAATTGTTCTACATCCTACCGCCCTAGCCCCTCCAAGAGGGAATCACGGTTCACGGTTAGGATGCGTGAATGTTGCCTGCTCATCGTTCACGCAGTGTTCATGCGGCGAGGCCGCGTCCAGGCGGCGCCCCTCGCCCCCCCAAGGCTGCCCGTGGCCGGGTGGGGAGCTCTGAGGCTGGCATCCCGCGGGTCTGTGCCGTAGTCGATATCGGCTCCAATTCAACCCACCTGTACGTGGCGGTTTCGGACGGGGTGCGCCAAGAGGTGATCGCCGATGAGTCGATGCCGATTGAGCTCGGTCGGCTGGTCGAACAGGATCGAATGATCGGGCGCAAGGCCACGACGGCGATCAGTGAGGCGCTCGCCGCCTTTCGCACACGAGCCAGCATCCTTGGTGCCGACGAGTTGTTTGTCGTTGCGACCGAACCGTTCCGTCGCGCCCGTGATCAGGAGAGTGTGCTTCGTGCCCTGCGCTTACCAAAGTTCAGCGCGCCGATCGTGCTGACTCATGAGGAGGAGGGGCTCCTCACCGTTCTTGGCCTTCACCATGGACACGACCACTCTCTGCCACAACTTGTCGTTGATATTGGTGGTGGCTCGACCGAAGCCGTTGAACTCCACCCTGGCGAACTTCCGCGCGCGATCGGTATCTCGGTTGGCTCCGCGCGCCTCATGGCGCGCGTCTCGTATCAGGACCCACCACGTCCGCGAGAGTGGCAGGAGCTCCGTCGACACGCCCAGATCGCGCTAGCCGACCTTACCGTTG
>JBAXLC010000051.1:0-6350 GCA_037135015.1 bacterium
CACTTAGCGCGAATGAGCGACGATAATGGGGTGAGAGAAGCCCGCCGCACTCAGATAACGGCTCAAAGCCACGTGGTGCGCGCCGTACTGCTGACCCTCCTCCTCCCTGGATTGGGCCACTGGCGGCGCGGTGATCGACGCCACGCAGTCCTCTTCGCCTCGCTCCCGCTCGCCCTCGTTGTCGTCACACTGATCACACTCGCCGCTGGTGGGACCACACGACTCCTCATCATCTTGGTGACGCCAGGGGCGCTCCCCCTTCTTGGAGCGCTCAACCTGCTTCTCGCGGGATGGCGGCTCAGCGCACTTGTGCACTTTACGCGTGGTCTCCGACTGCCGCGTCGCGACAAGATCATTGCGTTCGTCGCTACCCTCCTGCTTATCGCCGCGCCCCACCTCGCGATCGGCCGCTCCCTGATCGCGTTTGATGAGCTCCTGAACGAAACGTTTGCTGATGCATCGCCAATCCCTTCGGCGAGTTTCGATCCCATCGCCTCAGGTGTAGGGAGCCCGTCCCTAGATGCATCGCCCGTGGCAAGTCCTGGTAGCTCAGTAGACCGCGGGAGCGGAACCGGAACGCTCCCCTCCCTCACGGTGACAACGCCATGGGCCCGGCCCGGCGAAATCCCATGGGGTGATGACGGCAAAT
Organism: bacterium; assembly: GCA_037135015.1. GTDB lineage: Bacteria > Chloroflexota > Limnocylindria > Limnocylindrales > Limnocylindraceae > Limnocylindrus. The sequence continues at coordinate 650 of JBAXLC010000051.1, forward strand.
TCGATCTGCTCCTGCTCGGCTCTGACGCAGGCACGGACCGCTGGAGCCGACGCATGGATGTGATGCTGCTCGTTGAGGTCGACGTCGCAACTGGACGGGTGGCAATGTTTGGCTTCCCACGCAACATGGTGGGAGTACCACTGCCGCCTGGTGCGGCGCGTAACGCCAGCCCCTGCGGCTGCTTCCACAAACTCCTCAACGAGGTCTACACCGACGCCACCTTCTACTACCCACACCTCTGGCCTGGTGAGGGGAGCGTCTCGGGGATCGCCGCGGTGCGCGCAACAATCTCTGAGCTGGCGCAGCGTCCGATCGACGCCGTGCTCGTTGCAGACCTCTGGGGCGTGATCAAGGTGGTTGATGCGATGGGCGGCGTTGATATGAACGTTACGGAGCCGATCTATGACAAGAACTATCCGGACCCGGTTCTCGGCTCCATCCAACTGCGCATCGATTCTGGGCAGCAGCACTTCAATGGACGACTCGCGCTTGCCTACGCTCGAAGCCGCCACCAGGATTCTGACTATGGACGCATGCGGCGGCAGCAGGCACTCTTGCTGGCGATTCGCGATCAGCTCGGCGCGGCAACGATCTTGAATGCTCCAGCACTTGCGACAGCGGCGAAGGGGTACGTGTGGACTGACTTACCGCGCAACTCCCTGCCGAATCTCGTAGACCTCTTCTCGCGTGCCGCAACGGCGCAGGTGCACCTCTACCGTTTTGCGCCGAGTGCCTATCCCGCGTATCTGAACGCGGCCACGATTGCCAAGATCAGAGGGGTGATCGCGAATGCCTTCCCAGCGGTACCTTCGCCGTCGCCAAGCCCATCAAATTCGCCGTCGACCAGTCCTGACGCATCACCGAGCGCGCCAGAGAGCGCCGCTCCATAGGGGGAAGGAGTTCGCCCGAGAGGCCATCCGATGTTGGGGGCGACGCTTGCACGCCGGTTCCCCTCCGCTGTGAGATCGGATCGAGTTGCCCCAGCCGTAAAGCCGAAGCTCCCAGGTGACCCTCCGCTCCGCCGCTGCGAGTTGCCCCGCGCTTTGGTGGTCATTCACCAGCACCGTCAGTTGCCTGCCGGTTCGATCCCGTCATCGCCACAGTTCGTGCCGCCTGGCCGATTGCTCGGTCGGCGGGTTCACCGCTGGCCCCTTCGGGCTACGAGTAGCATCGCGGTGCTAACCCTCTGGCAGAAGGGACTTATCAACGACTTATCGTTGAGGCTGGGGAGAGTTTTCCACCGATCTCGCGAGTCAAGGGGTGATTGTGGAAAAGTCCGTCCTACTCGTCAGCGGCGCCGGTGTTGGCGCGAATCACTTCAACGATGGAGGAGTCGGCGAGGGTGGTGACATCCCCAAGGTTGCGCCCCTCGGCGATGTCGCGCAGGAGGCGCCGCATGATCTTCCCGGAGCGGGTCTTCGGGAGCTCAGGCACAAATTCGAGATGCTTCGGCTTGGCGATCGCGCCAATGTTCTTTCCGACGTGGGAGCGCAGCTCTTCCAGCAGGGCCGGCGTTGGGTCGATCCCCTTCTTCAGGATCACGAAACCAACGATCGCCTGGCCCGTGAGTGGGTCGCTCTTCCCCACCACCGCGGCCTCAGCCACGGATTGATGGTCGACCAGTGCGGACTCAACCTCGATGGTGCTGATGCGGTGCGCTGAGACGTTCATCACGTCGTCGACACGGCCGAGGAGCCAGTAGTAGCCCTCGGCGTCACGGCGGGCCCCATCGCCCGCGAAGTAGGAGCCGGGGAATCGGCTCCAGTACGTCTCCTTGAAGCGCTCTGGGTCGCCCCAGATGCCACGCAGCATCGATGGCCACGGCTTGGTGAGCGTGAGGTAGCCGCCCGAGCCGAGCGGAACACTCGCCCCTGAGTCATCGACGACATCGGCCGAGATGCCAGGGAGCGGGAAGGTGGCAGAGCCAGGCTTGGTGGTGGTGACGCCAGGGAGCGGGCTGATCAGAATCGAACCGGTCTCGGTCTGCCACCAGGTGTCGACGATCGGGGTGCGGTTGCCCCCGATGAGTTCGCGATACCAGAGCCACGCCTCGGGATTGATCGGCTCGCCGACGGAGCCAAGCAGTCGCAGGGAGCTGAGGTCGTGCCCCTTCGGATGCTCGTCGCCTTGGCGCATGAAGGCGCGGATCGCCGTTGGCGCGCAGTAGAGGATCGTGACCTTCAACTCTTCAACGATCGACCACCAGCGATCCCATGCCGGTGTGTCGGGGGTCCCCTCGTACATCACCTGCGTTGCACCGTTGCTGAGTGGGCCGTAGACGATGTAGCTGTGTCCGGTCACCCAACCAACGTCGGCTGCGCACCAGTAGACATCATCGGGCTTGATGTCGAAGACGGCGCGATGCGTGAAGGTGGCGCCGAGCAGGTAGCCGGCGCTGGTGTGCATGATCCCCTTCGGCTTCGCCGTGGTGCCGCTCGTGTAGAGCAGGTAGAGCAACTGTTCGGCCGGCATCGGATCGGCTGGACACTCCGCAGGCTGGCTCGGTACAAACTCGTGCCACCAGTGATCGCGGCCGGCCTGCATCGCCGTGGTACCGGCGGTGCCTGGCTGACGGCGTTGATAGACGAGAACGCCAGTAATCGATGGGGTGCTCTTGAGCGCCTCGTCCGCGATCGGCTTCAGCTCAAAGAAGTTCCCCTTGCGATACCCACCGTCCGCGGTGATCAGCACCTTTGCGGTGGCGTCGTTGATGCGATCGGCGAGCGCGTTTGCTGGGAAGCCGCTGAAGACGACGCTGTGCGCAGCGCCGAGGCGGGCGCAGGCGAGCATGGCGATCGCCACCTCGGGGACCATCGGCATATAAATGGCGACGCGGTCGCCCTTGGTTACCCCGAGCGCCTTCAGCGCGTTGGCGGTCTTCTGCACCTCGCGCAACAGGTCGTTGTAGGTCACGGTGCGACGGTCACCTGGCTCACCGATCCAGTGGAAGGCCACCTTCTCGCCGCGACCGGCGGCAACGTGGCGATCCACGCAGTTCTCCGACACGTTGAGCTCACCGTCATCAAACCACTTTGCAAATGGGAGCTCCCACTCCAGGGTCTTCGTGAAGGGCGTACGCCAGGTCAGCAGTTCGCGTGCCTGCTCGGCCCAGAAGGCGACGGGGTTGGCGGCGGCGCGCTCGTAGAGATCGCCGCGGGCGTTGGCTGCTGCGGCAGTTACTGCGTCCGGCGGGAATGAGAGGCCCTCAGCCTGGAAGGTTTCGATCCCGTGCTGCTCTGGCACGTCACCCACTACCCGGCCGCCTCTTCGTCGTCTTCCACCTCGCGCTCCTGCTCCTCGACATCGTCATCCTTAAGGTGCGGCACGATGCCGGCGCGGCGCTGCGTGCCACTCCAACCCAACTTGGTGCTGATCTGCTGTGCGGCGTCTCGTGCCGCAGTCACGAGTGCAGGGAGGGTCCCAGGAGTGACGCGGGTGGCGGCGCCCCACACCACGACGGTGGCGATCACGGTGCCGCGTGCATCACAGATCGGCACGGCGGCGGCGGTGATGCTGTCGTCCCACTCGCCGATCGCCACGGCGTAGCCGCGGCGCCGGATGGTGGCGAGCTCTTCGAGGAGTGCACGCGGGTCGGTGATGGTGCGCGGCGTGTAGCGAACCAAACCGCGTCGAGCAATCGAGAGTACGGTGCGCTCTGGCAGCGAGGCAAGGAGGACCTTCCCTGAGGCGATGGCGTGCATGGCGATCGGTCGCCCAGTGATGTCGGGCATCGGTGTGAGGTTCGGCCCGTCGATCTGGCAGATCGCTACGGCTGCAGCGACACCGTCGAATACTTCGAGGCTTACCGTCTCATGGGCGGTCTTGGCGAGCGCCTCCATTTCGGGGAGGGCGATCGCGCGAAGGTCGAGGGTGCGCTCAGCGGATTGCGCAAGGCGAATGATTCCGACGCCGAGACGGAAGTGCCCACTCTCGCGATCCTGCTCCACGAGGCCGCGGCGCTCGAGGGTGGAGAGGAGTCGGCTCACCGTGGACTTATGCAGATCGAGGGAGTGGGAGAGGTCGGTGACCGAGGCGGAGCCGTCGGCATCGGCGAGGCAAACCAAGAGCGCCGCGGCACGATCGACGGAGCGGACGGCGGCGTCATCTGCCCCGGGCGCTGCGGCGCCGCTGACATGTTCAAGACCCTCATCAGGGCTCTGGGCGGCGCGGCCGCGCGTCTGCTCACTAGTCATCGGTTGGTGCTCCTCCCTTGGGGGCGGATGATCCGCCCGCAGGGCGTCGTCGTCAATGGGAGGCCAGATTCGTGCTCAGCGCACCCTGCGCAGCACCTCTACGATGGTGGTCACAGGGGGCGCTGCCCCCACCGTCAGCGCTGAGGGGGGTCCATGGCACAGGGGGGTCGACAGGCGATCATCGTGGGGAGTGGCTTCGGCGGCCTCTCCACGGCCATCCGCCTCCTCTCCGACGGCTGGCAGGTCACCATCTTGGAGGCCCGCCCCGAGATTGGCGGCCGCGCCTCGCGCATTCAAGAGGGCGGCTACACCTTTGACACTGGCCCATCGCTGATCACCATGCCCTGGCTCTTCGAAGAGGTGTACGCCGCAGCTGGCGAGAAGATGTCAGACCACGTCACCCTCCGACAACTGCAGCCCGGCTACCGCATCTTCTGGACGGGAGAGGATCGCCACTTTGACTTTGGCAGCGACCGTGAGCAGCTGCTCACCGAGATGCGCAAGTTCTCGAACGACGACGCCAATCAGCTCGAGGCATTCCTGGCCGCATCGGGTGCGATCCACCGCGAAGGGATTCTCGTCTCCGGTCGCCAGAACTTCTTGAACCTGAAGGACTTCATCAAGCTCCTCCCAACCATGGCGCGCCTGGATGCGATTCGCTACTTAGAGGGATGGGTAGGCAAGTTCTTCAAGGAGCCACATGTGCAGCAGGCCTTCGGTTTCCACTCGCTCTTCATTGGTGGAGACCCGTCGCGCGTTCCCGCCATCTATTCGGCGCTCGCCTACCTGCAGATCGCCGATGGCATCTGGTACACCGAGGGTGGCGTGTATAGCATCATTGAATCGTTCGGCAAGATCATCGCCAAGATGGGCGGCATCATTCAGACAAACAGCAAGGTGGATCAGATTTTGCACCGCAACGGACGTGCGACCGGCGTACGAACCGCCGATGGCGTGGTGCATAACGCCGATCTGGTGATCTACAACGGCGACGTGACGGCGCGCGACGCACTCCTACCAGATGCACCTGATGCCTTCCCATGGCGCCTACGCCCGTTGCGCACCACCATGTCGGCACACATGATGTACCTGGGCACCAACAAGAAGTTTGAGAAGCTGCTGCATCACACCCTCGTGGTTGGTGACGACTATCACGGCTTCATTAAGGACGTCACCCGCGAACGCCGTATGCCACGTAGCAACGCCGTCTACATCCATGCGCCATCACGCACGGAGCCCGAGATGGCGCCCCCCGGCGGCGACTCCATTGCCATCCTGCTCCCCGTGCCGAACCTGCGCTCGGGCGATGACTGGTCCGAAGCGGAGCCACGTATGCGCGATCGCACCCTGGAGTGGCTGGAGAACTGGGGCCTTCCGGGCCTACGCGACTCCATCGTGGTCGAGCGCTCGTGGACGCCGCTCACCTTCCGCGATGAGCTGCTCGCCCCCGACGGGAACGCCTTCGCCGTTGAGCCATCACTCGAGCAGTCGGCCTACTTCCGCCAGCC
>JBAXLC010000052.1:0-6061 GCA_037135015.1 bacterium
ATTGCGGGTGCACTAATTCTTGAACTGCTTGGTTCAGTACCAGTCATTGCCTCGTATTCGCTTTTCGGCCTCACGAAGTCGATCACGGCGGTCAAGCTCGTGGTCGGCGTCACGATCGCCGTGCTCTCGCTCTATGAGCTGCGTCGTGGCTCTGAGACGGCGGGCATGAGCTCGGTGGGGATTAGTGCCGGGGCACTCGCCTCGGGGTTCTTCGGCGGTCTCTCGGGGAACCAGGGAGCGATCCGCAGCACGGTGCTCATTCGCGCCGGCCTGACCCCGCTCGGCTTTGCCGCAACGGGGGCCCTCGCCGCAATCGCCATCGACCTGACTCGTCTGGTCGTTTATGGCACGGCGGGGAGTATTTCGAGCATCCTTGCCGATGGAGCGATTCGCGAGGCAATCATCGCCGCGACATTCGGCGCGATTGTCGGTGCCCTCGTTGGGCGCCGGCTTCTTGCGGCTATGAGCAGTGATCGACTCCACCTGGTGGTGGGGTGGAGCCTTGTCGCTGGTGGTCTCTTGATCGGCACGGGGGCACTGTGATTCGGCGGCTTGTGCACGGCCGAACCGCCGAGCGACTGGTGCTCTTTGGCGCCGCGGCGATCCTCGGCTGCGACTTCCTCGACCAAACCCTTGATGCGCGCAACTACGCCGCATCAGAGCACGCCATTGGTAAGGCCGCCTGGCTCTTTCACCTTGGAGTTGGGGCGATCTTTGCCGTGACGGTGCTGCTCCTTGCCCGTACCTGGGGGGTGAAGGGGCGAAAAGGAATCACGCGCGCACTGATCGTCGCGACGATCGGCATTGTTGGCCTCGTCGTCTTCCCCACCGATCCAGGCTGGGATGTAACCACGGTCGCTGGACGACTTCATCCAACCTTCGCGCTGATTGCAGCGGGGAGCCTGCTGATTGCCGGCTCGCGACTGGCGCACCCACGGCGGCTGCTCATTGATACGGGGCTCCTCTACGGCGCAGGATTCATCGGGTACTTCGTTGGCGGTGGCCGAGGTGCCGCAGAGCGGGCTGCGCTCGCGGTCGTTGGGGTGCTACTCCTACTCGCGGCGCGGCGGAGCCGCTAGACCGACTTCGTTCGCGACGCGGCGCCGCTGGCGCCGCCCTTCTTCCCCACCGTGCGCAGCTTCATCTCAACAATGGCGCGCTGCGCCTCTTGTGAGCCACGAATCACTTCGCGCAGCGATGTGCTCTCGATCGGCCCGTACATATGATGCCCACGTGCCGTGCGTAGGATCGAGATGGAGAGGAAGCGGATCTCGGCAGCGGTCATGCCAACGCTCTTCAGATATGGGTCAACCCACTGAATGCAGCGCTCAACGTTCGCGTCAAAGAGGAGCTTCATCCCCTCGCGGCCGATCTTTGTCGACTCAACGTAGCGAATGACCTCCCACATATCCTTCTGCTTGAGGTGGAACTTGCAGCCGGTCTCCACTACAGCATCAAGCTCATCGGCCCAGGTAGCGGCGGTCCAGGGTCGTGCTGTGGAGAGCATAATGCTCGACCACCAGGCGCCAGCCCACGTCTCGTAGAGGTCGAAGAAGATGGCGTCGCGGTCGTCAAAGAACTGGTAGGCGGTGCCGGCGGCAATCTTTGCCTTCGCGGCGACCATCTGCATGGTCACGCTGCCCACACCCTTGCTGTTCGCGAGCTCGCGCGCCGACTCCAGAATCACGCCGCGCGTGCGCAGCGATCGAGCCTGGCTTGGAATGCGTCGTCGGCCGCCAGCCCAGGTGGCGAGAGGGAATGCCGCAGGCGCCAGAGTGCCCTCAGGGGCACTGACGATCTTCCCTTTGGCGAGTCGGGTCTTAGTAGGCATCTGCGTACTCTTGCACAGTTGCACGTACGCTCACGTATTTTTTGAGCAACTTTCGTATTGCGCGACTCGCGCAGCACGCATTGTGAGGTCGTCTCTTGTTTCTGGCGTGCTGTTTCCTATGCTGCGTTGTGTCGCCGCAGGTGCTCAACGATAATGGCGCGCTGTGCTGCGAATGAGCCCTCAACGACGTCGCTGAGCGTTGACGATGCGAGCGCCGCGAAGATGTGGTGGCCTCGTGCGGTGTAGATGTTCGCTCGACAGACGAACGCAATCTCTTCGGAGGAGAGCCCCGCGGCCAGGAGTAGGGATGATGAGGAGCGTATCGTGCGGTCAATCTGGGCCGCGAGCATGAGTGGTACCGCGACTCGACCTTCGGCAGTGGCATCTGCGTGGCGAATCACTGTCCATGAATCTGCATGCTTGAGGAGGAAGTTGCAACTCCCTACAATCAGACCCTTCAGCTGCTCCTCCCATCGCTCGGTCCAGATTTCACTCGTGTGCATGAGGATGACGCTCCACCAGTCGCGGTACCACTCCTCATAGATATCGCGATAGACACACTCAAGATCATCAAAGAACTGGTAGGCGGTGCCACTGGCGATACCGGCACGCTGTGAAACGAGCTGCATAGTGACCCCATTGATGCCGTTCTCGTTTGCGAGGCTCCGCGCCGCATCAAGGATCAGTTTTCGTGTTGCAATGGAGCGCTCCTGCTTCGGTTCATGACGAACATCGGTACGCCAGTTCACGAGCGGAAAGGAATCGGGCGGCAGGCCACCATCTGCTGCAATCAGGTCATTGGGTGCGGAGGTGGTCACCATATCGTCACTCTCGCACACTTACCACGCTAATACATGTGAGCCTTCACAGGCTCGCTGGTCAACTACTCCGCGGCGCGGCGGAGATGGCGGATCAGCTTCTCGGCGGCGTTCGCTCCTGGGGCACCCGTAACGCCACCGCCCGGATGCGTGCCCGCACCGGAGAGGAATAGGCCGTCAATCGGCGTCTCGTAGCGACCGATGCCGTAGAGCGGACGCCACTGTGCGAACTGGTCGAAGCCCTCGTTCACGTGCATGGCGTGACCGCCGGTGGCACCCCAGTCGCTCTGTAGGTCGGCTGGCGTAATCAGTTGTCGCGCCACGATGTGGCCGCTGATCCCTGGCGCGACCGATTCGAGTACCGCAACGGCGCGGTCGGCGAGCGTCTTCCGCGCGTCGGCGGTCCAGCCGCCCTTCAGGTCGACCGGCGCGTACTGCACCACGGCACTCAACAGGTGGCGCTTGTCGTTGGTGAGGCTCGGGTCGATCAGCGTTGGGATCATCGCCTCGACCACCGGCACCTCACTCATCTCGCCGTACTTGCTTGAATCAAAGGCGCGCTCGATTCCCAAGATGTCGCTGAGGATGGTGATGCGGCCGCGCAGGCGCACCTCTTGCTCGGGGGCCGATCCCGCGCTCGGGAAGGCTGGGAGCTGGTCGAGCAGGATGTTGAGTTTGGCGGTGACACCGGTATTGCGCGTGGCGCGCAGTCGGCGGCGCAGCTCTGGGCCGGTGGCCTCAACGCCGAGCAGATTGAGGAGCGTGCTCTTTGGATCAAGGGTTGAGAGCACGTACGGCGCAATGATCTCTTCGCCGCTGGCAAGCGCCACACCCGTGACGCGACCGTCACGCTCGGTGATGGCGGTGACTTGTGCGCCGGTACGAATCTCGGCACCGAAGCCGCGCGCCGCATCGGCGATTGCGCTAATGAGTGCGCCTGGGCCGCCGATCGCCACGACTGTTTCGCCCGATGCGCCGCCATCGGCACCGTCGCCCGTGATGCTGTCGAAGAGGAGTGATGCGCCGGTGCCTGGTGAGATTGGCCCGCTGGCGTTGTAGCGCGAGCCGCGCCAGGCGATGAGCGCCTCAAGGTGATCGTCGTTGATGTATTCGTTGACGAGGTCCGCCGCCGACATTGGCAGCATGCGCAGAATCTCGCGACCATCGCCCTCTTCGAGGCCACTAAACGGCGCGCGGAAGGCGAAGCCGGCGAGCAGCTCGGCGACCGACTTGCCGCCGTCGAGATCGGGCGGAATGCCGTCGAGGACCTTCTCGAAGTAAGCGCCGACGCGGCGCAGTCGCCCGTCGAGCTTCAGGTAGCCGGCGGCCGTTTTTTCACCGCTGACTCGCGTGGCGAGTTCGGCGGCGGTGCGCTTGGCGTCGCGCCAAAGGGTGATGGAGGTGCCGTTGGTTGGGTGCGGCGCGAAGTTACGCGCCTCAGGCTCGACGAGCTTCACCTTCCCCTGTAGGCCAAGGTCGCGGGCTACGCGCGGTCGGAAGCGACCCACGGTGTGCGCGAGCATGGGGGCACGAACGCCATCGACATCGCCGGTGAGGGCCATGCCACCGAGTTCGGTGCGGGCTTCAACCAGAATGGTTTTGACGCCGGCGCGCGCCAGGTAGGCGGCGGCAACGAGGCCGTTATGACCGCCACCAATAACGACTACATCGGCGGTGGCGGCAGGCTTGCCGGCGCGCGGCGCCTTCTGAACTTTCGGTGGTAGTTCGGTTTTCGCTGAAGCCTTCAGCGTCTTTGGTGCGGACTTCTTGGCGGCCATTACGCCTCCCCTCGCTTGCTCTTCAAGATCTCGAGTGCAGCAAGTCGGCCTGGGGCCCCCATGATGCCGCCGCCCGGGTGGGCCGAGGAACTCGCGAGCCAGTAGTCGCGGATCGGTGTCTTGTAGCGCGACCAGCCGCTTACCGGTCGGTTGAAGGCCATCTGCTGCACCAGGATCTCGCCCTGGAAGATGTTCCCCTCGGTCAGGCCGATGGTGCGCTCAATGTCGAGCGGGGTCATGATCTGGCGCCCCACGATCTTGTCGCGGAAGTCGGGGGCGAACTCGGAAATGGTGTCAACGACCAGGTCACCGAACTGCTCCTTGATGTTGTCCCAGCCGCCATGCTCTGGCGCCAACTTATGCGGTGCGTACTGCACGAAGGCGGTCGCCACGTGCTTCCCTGGTGGGGCCATCGATGGGTCAACCAAGGTTGGAATCAACATGTCGAGGAACGGGCGCTTGCTCGGGTGTCCGTGCTTCGCATCGTCGTACGCGCGCTCCATATAGTCGGGGCTTGGCGAGATGCTGACCGTGCCCATGAGGTGGCCGTTCCCTGGCGGAGCCGCCGTGAAGGTTGGGAGTCCGTCGAGGGCGAAGTTCACCTTCGCCGAGCTGCCGCGGAACTTGAAGTTGCGAATGGCGGTTTCAAAATCTGTTGGCAGGGAGCCGGCAGGGAGCATGTCTATGAAGGTGTGCTTCGCGTCGGCCGCCGACACGATGGTGTCGCCGTAGATCTCTTCGCCCGACTCCAACACCACGCCAATCGCCTTGTCGCCGCGCAGCAACACCTGCTTCACTGGCGCATCGGTGCGGGTGATGGCGCCGAACGATTGCGCTGCGCTGGCGATCGCCGCTGCCACGGCGCCGGTGCCGCCCTGCGGCAGCGCCCACTCGCGGAACGAGCCGTCGATCTCGCCGAAGTAGTGATGCAAGAAGACCATGCCAGTGCCGGGCGACTTAATGCCTAAGAACGTTCCGATGATGCCCGACGCCGACATGGTGCCGATGAGTGGATCGCCCTCAAACCAGCGGCGCAGGAAGTCGTAGGCGCTACCGGTAATCAGGTCGAGGAGGGCGCCCTTGGTGCGGAGCGGCAGGTGGCCGAACTCCTTGGCGAGGCCGGCGTACTCGAGCCACTCCTTCGGGTCGCCGTACGGATCGGGGGCGGGCATGTCGACGGCGGGGCGAATGAAGCGGGTAATGTCGGTGACCGTCTGCTTGAAGTCGTCGTAGTTGTCGGCGTCGCGGTGCGACCACTTGCGAATCTCGCGAATGGTGTCAGCGTGATCGGTGCGGCGATCGAGGTAGCCATCCCAGTGCGGCGTGTAGGTGCCCACGGATGGCGCCATCTGCAGACCGTGCTTCGCAAGGTCGAGCTCGCGAATCACCTGCGGGCGCAAGAGGCTCACCAGGTAGGAAGCGACGGAGAATTTATAGCCCGGCACGGGCGACTCGGTGAGGGTGGCGCCACCGAGAACGGAGCGGCGCTCAAGGACGATGACCTTCAGTCCGGCCTTCGCGAGATACGCCGCGCTAGTGAGGCCGTTATGCCCACCGCCCACAACGATCGCGTCGTACCGTTCTGCCACTGTTCCTCCCAACCTTGCCCCGAATCGCTAGGATGCGGGTGCGGG
>JBAXLC010000053.1:0-6051 GCA_037135015.1 bacterium
TTACTACCGTGGCGGCCCAAGTGGTCGCGCGTGATTTCGCGATTGATCGTCGCTACGTGATCCTTGATGTTGGGAGCGTTGATGGTGTCAAAGTTGGTGACGTCGTGATCGGGTCCGGTGCCTCTCTCGCAGGGCGCGTGGTGCAGGTCTCCGATCAGAGCTGCCAGGTTCGCCTCCTTACCGATCCAGAGTTCTCTGTCACCTCTGAGATCGCCTCAACTGGCGCGATCGGTCAGGTTCGTGGGCGTGCCGCTAACCCGCTTGCCTTTGATGATGTCGACGCGCAACGCCAGGTGCTGGTTGGGGCGGAAATTACCACCTCTGGGATTGAGCTGAGCCCAACGCTGCGATCAGCGTTCCCGAGAGGTCTTGCGGTAGGCCGAGTGGTTGCCGTCAATAGCGTTGCCTCTGCAGTGCTTCAGAGCGCGGATGTTCAGCCGACCCTCGACTTGGACTCCGTGAGGACGCTGCTCGTGATCCTTAATTACCGCGGCGGGCTACCTGAGCCGAGCGTGACGCCGTAGCCGAACGCTTCGCCGTCTTCTTTTTATAGGCAGCAATTACTCGTTTCGCTGGTCCATCCGCCACAATCCGACCCCCTTCAAGTTCAATCGCACGTGTGCAGAAGGTTGCTGCAGAGTCAAGGTCGTGCGTCACGAAGACGATTGCTCGTGCCCGCTTCATCAACTCCATGATTCGGCCACGTGATTTTTCAATGAAGGCGGCATCGCCCGTTGAGAGCACCTCATCGAGGAGCAGCACATCGGGCTCAACGGATGTCGCGACGCTGAACCCAAGTCGTGCACGCATTCCTGAGCTGTAGGTGCGAACCTCCGCTTCGGCGAACTCGCCAAGTCCAGCAAAGTCAAGAATCGCTGGCACACGTCGCACCATCTCTTTATGGGGGACTCCAAGGAACTCGCCGACGAGGAGCGTGTTCTCGCGAGCGTTGAGCTCTGGGTCAAAGCCGGCGCCGAGCTGTAAGAGTGTGGCGATCTTGCCGCGAACCTCAACCTTGCCGACCGAGGGCTCAAGGATGCCGGCTAGTACCTGCAGCATGGTGCTCTTCCCCGCACCGTTAGGACCAATCACGGCGACCGATTCACCCGCCTCAACACGAAAGTCAACATCGCGCAGCGCCCAGAACTTGCCGCTCTGCGAGTGCCGTCCGTCACGGAGCACCGTATCGCGCAGCTTGCGCTTCTTGCTCAGACGCAAGTCGTACTGCACGCCAAGACCCGCGAGCAAGATTGGTGGCGGTGCAACCTTCGTTCGCGTGCTCTTACGCTGCGCCATTTAGAGCACCTTCACAAAAAGTGGTGAGACTCGTCGGAAGAGGTAAATCGTGAGCAGGATTACCGGAACCGAGGCGAGGGCCAGGATGCCGAGCGCCCCCCACTCTGGGGAGCGGCCGTAGTAGAGGGCATCGCGATAGCCAGAGAAGATCCAGGTAAATGGGTTGATGTCGACGAAAAAGTTGAACCATGGGTGTCGCGCACCGATGTCGCGCAGCGTTTCAATCGGGAAGAGCGCAGGTGAGAGGTAGAACCAAATCCGCAGCCCATGTGGGATGAAGTTAGAGATGTCACGGAAGAAGACGGCGAGTGCGCTGAGGGCAATTACGGCGGGAATCGTCCAGAGGAACTGCACCACAGCGACGGGAAGGACGGCGAGGGCCCAGGGGGTGAGCCGATCGGGGTAGAGCAGATAGAGCGCTCCAAGCGGAACCAGGGCGAAGAGGAAGTTTCCGACACTGGCGAAGACCGACGCGGTTGGGAGAACGATGTGAGGGAAGGCGATCTGACGCATCACCTGCTCCCGACCGCGAACCGACGTTGTGGCGGAGGCCAGTGCAGCGGTAAACCACTTCCACGGGAGGATCGCGGAGCCGAGGAAGAGGAGGATCGCCGGCTGACTCCTCTGGAAGATGACGTTGACAAGCAAGAAGTAGACGAAGAGCTGAAGAGCGGGGTCGAGGAACCACCAGATGTTGCCGAGGAGCGAGTTTGTCCCCTTGTTTCGGACCTCGGAGATCGTCAGGTACCAGACGAGCCGGCGGCGCTCCACGAGGGAGGCGAGGCTCTCAAGGATGGTGCCAATACTGCCGCGGCGCGGCCTGCCGACGGTCAGTTCCGTGCTGTGGGTCGTCATGAGAGGGCGAGAATAGCACCCGCCCCCCCTATACTGCCCCTAACCAGGCCCCGACTGAAGGAGGATCACTGAGCATGAACCCGATCGCACGCCTTCGCGCCCGAGCCGCAGCCCGATATCAGGCCGCCGACAAAACGGCGCTGACCAACCTCTCATTTGTCGTCGCGATCGGCCTCGCAGCCGTTCTGTTGGTTGGCGTTGCGGGGTACTCCGTGTATGACGGCATCTGGGCCCCCGCAGTTGAAGTGAATAACGCTGGGATCAACAAGGCTGAGGCAAAGGCCCGCGCTGAAGTCACCGCCTTTCAGATCGCACTGCAGGGATCACGAGTTCGCGCTCGAGTTGCCGCTGGCACCATGACCAACAGCACGGGCGACGCCGCCCTCCAGGCGCTCAATGACAAGGCGCAGGCCATTAGCAATCAGGTCACGACCGACATGGTTGACACGCTCCTGATCCGCGACCTCGCCGCTGCGAATAACGTCACTGCCGACCCCGCTGTGTTGGCGACTGAGTGGGCGAAGGAGACAACGCTGCCAGAGCTGCGACTCTTCCGACGCATCAGCATTGATGCAGCAAATGATGCGAAGACGAAGAAGCCGACTGCTGCCACACGGGCCGCAGCGAAGGCGAAGGCCGAGGCGGTTCTCGCGGAGATCAAGGCGGGTGGTGACTTCGCCGCAATTGCCAAGCGCGACTCTGATGACTCATTCGCTGATCTTGGCGGGCTCGTCGGTTGGACCGCAGAAACCGAAGATCCGACCGGAGATCTTGCCTATACCGCCGCCTGGGCGCTCACCCCTTCAGCTGATGGCTCAACCCAGCCGATCACCGACGTTGTCGCACGTTCTGAGAATCAGTTCGTCATCTTCCGTCTTGAGAAGTTCCAGGCTGCAAAAATCGATCCAGACTTTGAGAAGCAGGTTAGTGATGCGGGGATTGACCGCGGCCTCTATGAGCGCATGGCTGAGGAGCGTGCGTTGAAGAGCGCCCTGAGCGACAAGATCACCGCCGGGTTACTGGTAAGCCCAGTTGAACAGCGTGAGGTCAGCTACATCGCAGATCAGGTTCCTGCGAAAGATGAGGCACAGATTCAGGTCAGCCACATCCTCTTTAGTCCAAAGGGCGATCCGAACACTGCGGGTGACCTTGACCCAACTGATCCAGCCTGGGCTGCAGCTGAGAAGAAAGCGAACGAACTTGTCGCCCGCCTCAAGGCAGGTGCCAACTTTGCAACTGAGGCAGCGAAGAGTGACGACAAGACCTCTGGAGCCGCTGGTGGCGTTCTCGCCTGGGCACCGAAGGGTACCTATGTTGCGGAGTTTGAACAGGCGATCTGGGCCGACGGCGTAAAACACGACGATATTCTTGGTCCAATTAAAACGCAGTTCGGGTATCACGTGATCAAGTTCGACGCGCGCCGAGCGCCGCTTAAGGATCGACTAGACGCACTCGCGACGGAACTCGCCGCCGATGGTGTGGATTTCGAAAAGGCTGCCGGTGCAGCTGATCGAGCGAGTGAAGATGACATCACGTATTACGGCAAACGATTCATTGCACGCTATACGACGCCATCTGACTTCGGCGCCCTCGTCTGGGGGATGAAAGAGGGTGGCACAAGCGAAGTCGTGAAGAGTTCAAACTCGTATCTCATCGTGCATGTTTGGCGCGTTGAGACACGCGAGTTGGCCGAAGATCAGGTGAAGTTGATTACAGCAAATGGCTTCTCAACGTGGCTCGACCTCTATCGCACCGCTGCGCGCGTCGCGATTGATGGATCCGTGGTGCAGGAGGCTGGGGCTTCGCCAACTCCGTGAGCTTGAAGGAGCCCAGCGTTGCGCTTGATGTGCTCGTAGCAGCTGCACAAGACGCCGACGAACATCTGAATCTCGCCAACGGAATCACGATCGTGGCGCTCGGTCAGTGTGGCGCCCTCGCGATTGATACCGCGCGTCCACTCATCGTACTGCTCGGCGGAGAGCATTCTGTCTCGCAGTTACCGGGCCGCAGTGGTTCGGAGTGGGCGCTCCTCTCACGCCTCTACGGCGATGAGCGAGCGGTGACGCTCCTTCCGAGCGGCGGCAGCAGCACCGTAGCCGCCTGCGCCTCCAGTGGCACGGGCGACAGCGAGGCGATCTACTTCGCAGGGCTTGAGCCGCTCGACGCATTCGCCACACCGTGGACGATGCCGTGGCTCAGCGCCCGCCTTCGCGCTCCCGACGGCTGCCCGTGGGACCGCGAGCAGACGCACGCCTCGCTAGCGAAGCACCTCATTGAAGAGGCCTGGGAGTTACATGACGCCATCGCGGCACTCGAGTCGGCGAGTGAGGCAGCGCGACCACGGGCTACCGCCGACCTCGCCGAAGAGCTCGGCGACGTGCTGCTGCAGGTGGTGCTGCACTCCCAGATCGCGCAGGAGCGCGGTGACTTTGACCTTGCCGACGTGCAGGACGGTCTCGTGCGCAAGATTGTTCGCCGACACCCACACGTCTTCGGCGACGCGAGCGCGGTGACGACGCGCGACGTGCAGCGAAACTGGGAGGCGATCAAGTCGGCCGAGCGTGCCGCGGCTGGCGAAGGCGAGAAGGTGAAGGGTGCGCTCGATGGGGTGAGCCGCGGGCTGCCCGCGCTCTCAGCGAGCCGCGAGTTGCAGGACCGCGCGAGTGCCGTTGGGTACGACTGGCCAACCCTCGACGGCGTACGGGCGAAGATCAGCGAAGAGTTAGCCGAATTGGATGAGGCACTCGCCGAAGCGGGGAGCCCCGATGTGATCACCAGCACGCCAGCAGCCAGCGCCGCGGCGTTGGCGCATGCGCAAGAGGAACTGGGTGACGTGCTCGCCGTGATCGTGAACCTCGGTCGCCGCAGCGGCATTGATGCCGAGGCGGCGCTCCGCGGGGCCAACGATAAGTTCCGGCGCCGCTTCGGTGAGGTTGAGCGCCGCGCCGCCTCACGCGGGATCGTGCTAAAAGATGCAGACTTCACCACATTAGATGCGCTCTGGGATGAGGCAAAAGCCGCCGAGCGCGAAGCGAAAGGGTAGGGGGCACGATGAGCAAGGTACGAGCTGACGGGCGCGCCGTAGATCAACTCCGTGATCTGAAGATTGAACTCGGTGTCCAGAAGTGGGCCGAAGGTTCCGCCATCATCTCGATTGGCAACACCGTGGTGATCTGCTCCGCCTCCATTGAGGAGCGCGTGCCGCCACACCTTCGCGGCAAGGGGACCGGCTGGGTCACCGCCGAATACAGCATGCTGCCGCGCGCCACCAACACTCGCTCCGACCGCGAGGCGGTCCGCGGCAAGCTTGGCGGTCGCACGCACGAGATCCAACGCCTCATCGGCCGCGCCCTGCGTCAGTCGGTTGATCTCACCAAGCTGGGTGAGCGCTCGATTCTGATCGACTGCGACGTGCTCGTTGCCGACGGCGGCACCCGCTGCGCCAGCATCACCGGTGGCTGGATCGCCCTGGCACTTGCCATGCGCGCCAAGAAGCTCGAGGCGCACCTGGTGCGCAACGTCGCCGCCGTCTCGGTCGGCATCGTTGATGGCCAGGCGGTCCTGGACCTGCCCTACGAGGAGGATAGCCGCGCCGATGTTGACCTGAACGTCGTTGCGACCGACGCTGGCCACTATGTCGAACTGCAGGGAACGGCAGAGCAGGATCCGTTCCATCGCACCGCGCTCGACGAGATGTTGAAGCTCGCCGACGCCGGGATTGCTGACCTGATCGAGTTTCAGCGCGCCACCCTCGCACGCGCGTGATCGCGCCGCGACGGCGGCTGCTCGTCGCCACAGGCTCCGCGCATAAGTTGATTGAGTTACAGCGCCTCTTCGGCGACTTGCCGATTGACCTGGTGACGCTTCTTGATCTAGGCATTACAGATGAAGCGCCGGAAG